>CAYYPN010000100.1:0-9282 GCA_964473545.1 uncultured Planctomycetaceae bacterium | reverse complement strand
CCGCCGCGCCACGCGGCAAACGCCCACGCGATCGGCACAACAAGCAACGCCGCGTCGTAGAACAGGTGATACGCCACCCCCAGCGTCAACACCGACACCAGCGCCAGCGCCGTCAGCTCCGCGAGGCGCGCCTTGCGCCGATATGCCAGCACCACCGCCGCCGCGCCGATCGTCATACAGAACAACCACGTCAACGCATCGGCCAGCGTCCGGTCGCCCAGCCAGTGCATCAGCGGATACTGCAGGTTGATCATCTTGTAAGCGACCGGGTTGGCCGGGGTGGGGTCGGCGAAACCGCCGTGGTTGAGCGCTCGCAGGTTGGCCTGCCAGTCGGCGACCCAGTCCATGCCGCCCAAACCCGCCCGCAACACGCCGACACCGACCACCATGAACAGCCCCGCCACGACCACCGCGTTCGCGAAGCTGCGCCATCGCCCGCGCAACAGCAGGTACACCAGCAGCGGCACAACAAGCTGCGCCTTGATCGCCGCGGCCAAACCCAGGCACAACCCCGACGCCAGCCCGCGCCGGTCGAACAGCAACGCCAACCCCACGACGATCAACACCACCGCCGGGATGACGGTCTGCCCCATGGCCAGCGCAGTATGGATCGGCGCCAGCGCCAGCGCCGCGGCCAGCAACGCCAGCCCCGCCGGTGAAGACGGCCGCACGTTGGCCAACCGCCACAGCCCCCAGGCCAGCGGCACGATCAGCACCGTGCACAACGCCGTCCATGCGAGTTTGGCGATCGGCCAGGGCAACGCCGCGATCGGCGCGATCGTCACCAGCGTCGAAGGCGGATACAGCGACGGCAGATCGACCTCATCCGCCATCGTGCCCTCGGGCACACCCGACCGCATCCACACGCTCTGCACGGCTTCGAGTTCGTAAGGATTGCCGCCATGCAACCACGTCCGCGCCGCGGCGTAGAGTTCCTTGAAATCAGCCGACCCGCCAACCCCACGCACCGGACCGCGTAGCGTGAAGTAGATTCCGGCAAAAACCAGCAACGACCCCAGCAGAATGGATCGCGATTTACTCATGGCATCCAACACGGCCGACAGGGACGACTCAGGCTATGAGGATATCGTAACATCTCCCGGATCGGGGCTACACTTTTGCCGATAGATTATGATGCCGCCCCGAAACTCGGACGCGACGAGAACCATTGATTGTGTCGAAGTTGACAGTCGTCATCCTGACCTTCATCGAAGCAATACAGATCAAGCGCGCCGTGCGAAGCATCAAATCCGTCGCCGACCGGGTGTTCATCGTCGATGGCGGCTCGACCGACGACATGCACGACCTGGCCGAGGCGATTCGGGCCGTGCTGGGGTATCAGATCACGGGGCCCCGGTGACATGCGGTGGTTTTTTCCCCTCGGCGGTGTCAACGAGTTCGGCGCGATCCCGTAGCTGGCGATCCTTTACGGCTGCGGCGGGATTTCCCACGCACACTTTCCAAGAGGGCACATCCTTGTAAACACTGGATCGCGCGCCCACGACCGCCCCTTCACCCAGGATCACGCCCGGCCCGACAAACACGTCGGCGCAGACCCAGACCCAGTCGTGAATGACGATTGGCATGGCCACCAAACGCATGAGTGGGTCTTTGTGATCGTGCGTCGCCCCACAAAGGTAGGAGTACTGGCTGACGGTGACACGCGAGCCGATATGAATCTTCGCTACGCAGTAACAGTCCACATCATCGGACAGACAACTGTACTCGCCCATCACGAGGTTCCACGGCGCCCAGACCCGCGCCTTGGGATAGACGCGGCTACCGTATCCAATTTGCGCTCCAAACAATTTTAGTAATCCACGCCGCCAACCGTGCATGGGACGGGGCGATGGCCGAAACAAGGTCAGCCAGACCAATCCCCAGACGAACCGCATGAGTCGATGCCACAGCGGAAACGAACTGGGGATGTTGCCGCGCTGCGGCCTTTTGTCGTTGCTACCTATATGATCTGTGTGTTCGCCCATTAGACGTAGCCCAATCGTAAGAGCATCGGCTCAAGAATCGGCATCGCCTCATCGAGCATGCCTGGGTCCAACTCGTTCTGCCACCGGTTCACGGATTGCATGTGGACCTGTTTGTCAACTCGTTCCCAGAACGCCCGGTCGGCGTCAATACGGCAAAAGTCGGTAATGCGTCCGAACCAATACTTCGGATCGCTGACCAGTTGTTCATAGGCCAGGCTCATCCACGCGTCATCGGGCAGTTCCTGGAGTTGGGCTAGCGCGGTGTCGACGGCAATGACCCACTGCTTGGCGGCGATCTGGGCCTTGCTCAGCGTGCGCCGGTCCTGTTTCCAGCCCGAGTAACGCATGCCGAACCAGGCGATCGGCTCGCCTCGCAAGTAAGTCCGGTACAGCCCGCTGAGCACCCGCGGCAGGTAAGCCGGCCATTCCCAGGGCGGTGCCTCGCGCAATCGCATACCGATATGCCCGGGCGGCGATGTGGCAAAGGCGCGATACGTATCGAACTGTTCGACTTGCGAGCGAATGTTCGCCCGGCCGTCGCGATGAATGTGAACGATCTTGGCCTCCGGGAAGATCGCATGGACGTACTTCACGCGCAGTACATTGTATGGGCTCTTTTCAATCACCCGCGCCCCGCCGTGCGTTTCCTGAAATCGCAGAAAGGCATGCCTAATCCAGCGGCGGACCCACGACCGGGCGTCGGCCACCCCAGCCTCGTCCGTGGCACGATACGCGTGTCCAACTCGCCATAGCGCGTTCGGTTCGTACCAGCAGCAGCAGCCTGGCAATGATCCGAGCATCTCCACAAGCATCGACGTACCTGATCGCGTCGCACCGATGCAGAGAATGGGTGGTTTCAACTCGGCCATGCAATCCTCACATTCGATTTACGATCGACTCATGCCTTGATGATCGTGCACGCGGACGTTGCGATACCCTGCATCGCCCTCCTCGTGTCGACCACCAGTTTCGTATAATCGGCCAGGCCCTGCCAGACCTTCTCCACCGCGCCGGCCGGTCCGGGTAGGGTCGGGGCAAACGGGCCGAGCACAATGTTGATGCGGAGTGAGGGCAATCGACCCGATGGCATGCCTGGGTTCCTGCAATGGACCTGCGCCGTGCGACCGGGCAGGCATCGGTCCGGTTCCGCGAATGCTCCACGTCAGCAACGGCTGGATAGATCGGCGATCAAGGCGTTTAGGCCGGGAGACAGTAGCACAAGGCTCCCGTGCCGTCCAGAAATTGCTGGTAATCGTCCCGCTTGGTGGTCGGACATTTTCAACCGCCGCTTGAATTGCGGCCGCACCGACAGAATTCGTCGGCGTACTATCGGCAGGGAGCCGGCTTTCTTGCCGATACATTATGATGCCGCCCCGAAACCCGGACGCGACGAGAACCATTGATTATGTCGAAGTTATCGGTCGTCATCCTGACCTTCAACGAAGCGATGCACATCGAACGCGCCGTGCGCAGCGTCAAGCCCGTCGCCGACCGGGTGTTCATCGTCGACAGCGGCTCGACCGACGGCACGCGCGACCTGGCCGAGGAGCTGGGCTGCGTGGTGCTGAACAACCCCTGGACCAACTACGCCACGCAGATGAACTGGGCCCTGGACAACTGCCCGATCCAGACGACCTGGGTCATGCGCCTCGATGCCGACGAGTACCTCACCGACGAACTCCAGGAAGAACTCAAGACCGCGCTGGACGACATCCCCGACGACGTCACGGCGTTCCGCATCCCCCGCCGCGTCTGCTTCATGGATCGTTGGATCAAGCACGGCGGGATGGGTGAACGATTGATGCTGCGGATCTGGCGGCACGGCCTGGGCAAGGCCGAGCAACGCTGGATGGACGAACACACCGTGGTCCGTGAAGGCCGAACGATCGACCTGAAGCACGCGGTCGTCGACCACAATCTCAACACGCTGACGTGGTGGACCAACAAGCACAACACCTACGCTTCGCGCGAAGCGATCGACTACCTGCTCCGGCTGCACGGTTACGCCCAAGCCGACGCCGACGAAAGTCAGGTCTCCGGCCAGGCCGCCCGTATCCGCTTCCTCAAGCACCACATCTACTACCGCATGCCCCCGATGATGCGCAGCGCGGTGTTCTTCATGTTCCGCTATATTTTCCAGTTGGGCTTCCTCGACGGCGTCAGCGGTACGTACTACCACTTCCTGCAGGGCTGGTGGTACCGCACGCTGGTCGATGCGAAGGTGTTCGAGGTCGAAAGGTATCGCAAGGATAAACAGGTCGACTTGGCCGAGGCGATCAAGCAGATCCTGGGATATGAAATGGAACTTCCGTCAAAACAACCCGAACCGGCCGGCGCAGCGCAAGCATGAAGCCTAATTTCCTGGTCATCGGAGCGGGCAAATGCGGCACGAGCAGCCTGTGCTACTACCTGTCGCAGCACCCGGACGTGTTCCTCTGTGAACCCAAGGAGCCGGGCTTCTTCAGCGAGACCGGCCGTTACGCGCGCGGCCTGGAATGGTACGAAGCCCTGTTCCGCGAAGCGCAGGATCATCAAGCCGTCGGCGAGGGCACCGTCAATTATTCCAAGGCCCACCAGTTTCCCCATGCCGCCGAGCGCATCATCGAACATCTGCCTGACACACGGCTGATCTACATCGTCCGCCACCCGCTGGAGCGCATGATTTCGGAATGGCGGTACCGACGTCTGCATGATGCCGAATCGCTGCCGTTCAACCAGGCCATCGTTGAAAAGCCAGACTACATCGAAACTTCCCGCTACGGCCAACAGCTTGACGTGTTTCGTAAACACTATCCCGACGATCGGATCCTCGTGCTGTTCATGGAGGACATGCGGACGGACGTGGGGGCAGTGCTGAGTCGATGTCTGTACTTTCTCGACGTGGGGTCCATGTCCGAGCCTTTGAGCGCCGAGGCCCAGAACGTCGGCTTGCAGGCGATCGGCACGACCCGCATCATACGTTGCATCCGTCGCCTGCCGGGGTTCGAAACGGCGCGGCAACTGGTCTCGCCATCGATCAAGCGGCACCTGCGCCAGATGCTTGGCCGACGGATGTCGGATGTCGAAGACCTGCACGAGCAGACGACGTGGGACCCCGCGACGCTGGAACACGTTCGGCATGAGCTTGAGGCCCAGAGCCGAGCATTCTGCGAAGCCTGGGGCAAGCCCACCGATTTCTGGGATTTCAGCCAAGCGCCGGGCCAGAAATCTCGTCACTGACGCCCGAACGACCGGACTCAACGCCACGCTCGTTTCGTGGCGCAACCAATGGCGGCAAGGCGACCCTTTCGCTACGATACGCTTCGCTTTCCATCAGCGTTGCCGCCCTCGCAGAAATCCAATGTCACTCAACGTTGCCCATGTCATCCAAGGCGTTTCTCCGGAAGGAGGCGGCCCCTCGCAGGTCGTCCTGCAACTGGCCGAAGCCCAGGCCCAGTGCGGGGTGAATACCACCATCATCTGCGAGCGACGTCGCGGCGACTGGCAGGCCACCCAACAACTCATCGACCAACTCAGCCCTAGCGGCAAGGTCCGGATCAACGCCGGCCCGCCCGGTCCGACCATCTTCGGCCATTCGCTCGGCCGCCGCGCCGCCCACGCCTATCGCGAACAGATCAAGACATTCGACGTGCTGCACCTGCACGGCATCTGGTCCGGTCTTTGCCTTCAAGTCGCCAGAATCACTGAGAAACACGCGTTGCCTTACGTGCTCTGTCCCCACGGCATGCTCGAGCCGTGGAGTCTGGAGTATCGATCGTGGAAGAAGCGTCTGGCGTTGCCTTTATTGTTTCGGCCTTTAATCGAAAAGGCCGCCGCGATCCACGTCACCGGCGACAAGGAAGCGCGCGGGCTTAAACAACTGAAACTCGTCCGCCCTACCGCCCTGTTGCCCAATGGCGTCAACCTGCCGACCGAGCCCGCCAACGCACGGCAGGCCGTCGACCAGCGCTGGAGCGAACTCGCCGGCAAGCACATCGCGCTGTTCATCGGCCGCCTGCACACCGTCAAAGGCCTGGAGCATCTCATCCCCGCCTGGGCCAAGGCCCACGCCAATCATCCGGACTGGCATCTCGTGCTCGCCGGGCCCGATGAGAACGGCTACCGCGCCCGGGTCGAGCAACTGATCGGCGAGCACGACGTGGCCGACTCGGTCACTCTCCCCGGACCGGTCTGGGGCGAGGAGAAGGACCAACTGCTGTCCAGTGCCGAACTGCTGGTCGGGCCGTCGCTGCAGGAAAACTTCGGCGTGTCGATCGCCGAGGGGCTGGCCGTCGGCATGCCCGCGATCACCACCGACCAGACCCCCTGGCAGGACCTGGTCAAACACGAGTGCGGCTGGCTGATCCCCGTCGGCGTCGACCCGCTGGTTGCGGCGCTGGACGAGGCGATGGCGATGCCGGCCGACCAGCGCCGGGCCATGGGCCGGCGCGGCCGCCAACTGATCGAATCCAAGTACACCTGGCCCTCGATCGCCGAGCAAAGCCTGGCGCTGTATCGCTGGGTCTGCGGCGGCGGCCCGGCGCCGGACTGCCTGCTGGACGATGCGAGGACACATTCCGGGGGCGAGAGCCCGTAAATCCGGGTTAATCGACTGACTTACGTGTTGCCGCGCCCCGTGGACAACCGCTAGCATATACAGGCCCAACCCCCCGCCGCCGGCTATCCTGCGGCGATGCGCATCATGAGGTGAACCATGGGTATCGCTCACGTCCGCCGATCGGTCGGTTTCCGCCGGGGATTCACGCTGGTCGAGCTATTGGTGGTCATCGCCATCATCGCGTTGCTGATCGGGATTCTGCTGCCGGCGTTGTCCGCGGTGCGCAGCCGCGCCCGCAACCTCGCCCGCCGCGCCCAGCTCGAAAGCATCAGCCAGGCCTGTGAAGCCTACGCCCAGGACTTCGGCGCGTATCCGGGGTACTTCGGCAACAGCGTGCTCAACGACTCGACGGCGCTGAAGTCGCTGACCAGCACAGAAAATCTTGTGATCAGCCTGTTGGGCCGTATCGACGACAGTGCATCGTCGCCGGTCTACACGTTCAACGGCAAGAAGATCGATCTGGACAGCATCGGCAACGGCCCCCGCACCGACGCGGGGCAGGTCTACGGCGCTTATTTCTCGCCCAAGGAGGGCGAACTGCAGGAAGTGACAAATACGCTTTCGCCGGATAACGATGCCGACTCGATTGGCGAGAGCGAGGGCATGCGCGAACTGGTCGATGCCGACAGCGGCATGCCGATCCTTTATTTCCGCGCCAGGCCCGGCAAGTCTCGGCCCGCTTCATGGAAGGGCAACCCGGATGACGACGGCGCGCTCGACGGCACGACGGTGCAGGACTATTTGAACGTACCCAATCTTACCAATGCCGACGGCGAGCAGTTTGACCAATCAGGCGAAGCCATGCTGAGTCCCGGGTTCTATGGCGGCGGCTCCAGCGGCTTGACCAAGGCCGCCAACGTGCTGGCACGCCTGTCGATCAATGTTGCACTCAGTGACACCTCCGACGGGGTCAACGACAACAATGACGTCCTCAGTGGCGCCTTTCTGCTGATCAACCCCGGTGAGGACGGCATTTATCTGTCGACCGAAGACCTGGGCAAGGACACGATCGAAAATCAGGCCGACCTGGAGGATTTCGACGACGTCTGGGTCACCGGCGGGTCGGGGTCCTGAACGTCGCTTAACCGGTTGCTGACCGTGGATAATCCTTGCTTGACCCCTACCGGGGAGTTATAGTTTGCCCTGAGAGAGACTCTGGGCTGGTGGTAGATTTTGACAGTTCCGACCCCAGCCACAAACGCTTTGTGTGGATAGGGAAGAGAATGAGAGCTATCGGGGTTATCCGTATCGTTGCGCTGGCTGTTGTCTTGGGCGCGGTTGTGCCTGCGCATGGGCAATCCGATGTTTATCTCGACACCTCGTTCGAGGCTGCCGATTCGGTGGACGGATGGCAACTGAATGGCGCAACGCGCACCACGGTTGAAGCCCATACGGGCAGCAACAGCCTGCTGATCCCCAACGGGGTCGACCCCCGGATCAACGGCCTGCTGCCAACGGACGATCAACCGAACAACCTCGTCCGGACCGACTTCTGGACCAAGGGCAGTGCCGGACAGTACATGAACTACCAGTTCGACGCGGCCAGCGCCTGGGAGCATCATCGCGTGTTTGTCCGGGTGCCGCTCCATCCCAACACCTTCTTCGTCAAGTCGACGCATACCACCTTGTATCTCGATGACGTGGACATCCGCGCGGCGACCGGGGCGGACTATCGCTCGCACGTCCAGCAACAGCTCAACGTCTGGGGCGGCCCGGTCCGGTTGAACAAGGCGTCGAACTCCCTGGGCCGACTCAACAAGACCGTCACCGCGCTGCAACAGGGTGACCCTTGGCGCATCCTCATGCTCGGCGACAGCATCCAGAACGATACTTACAGGAGCCACTGGGATTCGCTCCTGCGCGATCGGTTTCCCGACGCCGACGTGCAAGCGCTCAAGTCCGTGCGTGGATCGACCGGCATGAACTGGTACGCCGCCGACACCGACGAAGACGGCAACGCGGTCGATCGCATCCAGGAATGGGTGCTCGACCACAATCCGGACATGGTGATGCTCGGCGGGATCAGTCACAAGGATGATGCCGAAGCCTATCGCACCGTGATCGAGAAGGTCCGCGCCAGCGCCGCGGACACCGAATTCCTGATTCTCAGCGGGCTGGCCGGTTCAAAAGCCCCGTCCGAGGTGGCTTGGAACTTCGAGCCCGACGCAACGGATGATGCGTTCCGGTATGCGTTGATGCAGATCGCCGCCGACGAGGACGTGGGTTTCCTCGACGCCCGCGCATCCTGGAACCAGTACATCACCGACGCGACCGAGCCGTTCGACTTCTTCAAGCGAGACAACGTCCACACGAATGTGAATGGCCAGATTGTCGCCGCATCGATTTTGGACAGCTACTTCGGCCAGCCGGTGCCGGAGCCGGCTTCGGTCGGCCTGCTGGCTGCGACTCTCGCCGGTTGGGGGCTCGGTCACCGGCCCCGCCGCCGGGGCAACGTGCTGAGTCATTGACCCGACATGCGAACCCGACCCTCAGCCATGACCTGTTGATACCGTGCGTACAACTGTTCGCACGCACGGATCGGCTCGGATTGCGCCAGCGTATTCCAGACCGCCTCGTACTGGGCTTTGCGCTGTTTACGTTCGTCCGATGGGTAAAGATGTTTTGGAGCCGTGGAGAACAATTCCTGGTAACCGTTCACGGCAATTGGCGAGAGCAAGTGTGATGAGCCGATAACCATGG
>CAYYPN010000099.1:0-9292 GCA_964473545.1 uncultured Planctomycetaceae bacterium | reverse complement strand
CGCTTCCCGGTCGAAAACGTCTCCCACACGCGGGAAAACGCGCCGTAACGGCGGGGGTTGATTTCGCAAATCTGCGACGGATGAAAGATCGAAGTCAGAAGGATGAAATGGAAGTTTAGCGGGCGGCACGAAGTGCCCCCGCCCGGCGCAGCCGCAGGCGAAGCCGGGATACGCCCGGCCTTTCCCATCACGAACCGTTTCAGGCGCACCCGATTCAGCGTGGCCAGCCGCCAACAGCAATGCACCCCCAAACCGGCACCACTCGTTAGAGCGAGCCCAACTCAAGCCCCCCAACTATTGGACCAGTCCCGTTGACCACCGGCCTGTTCTCCACCTCCTCGTCTGTCCCATTTCAAATTTCTTGACACCGACTTGACTGGACTGAAAGCCTTCCGTCAAGAACGGAAGGCTTTCTTCTTGCGCGGGCAGAGTTTAGAATGATCACCTCGAAGGCCCGACTCAGGTTCGCCCGGGAAGGCGGGTGGATTACCAAAACGGCAACCCCTCCTTGACGCCTTCGCGCGGGGCGATCAGACATGATCCATCACATCCAACTCTTGCAGAACATTGGTCAGTTTGATTCGGTCAACGGGGCTGCCAATATCGCCCTAGCCAGACTTACACTTCTTTATGCTGAAAACGGGCGCGGCAAGACTACGCTCGCTGCCATCTTGCGTTCGCTAAGCACAGACGATCCGGTCCCGATCGCCGAAAGACGGAGATTGGCAGCGGTACACCCGCCGCACGTCGTCCTTGACTGCACGGGCGGACCACCGGCAGCGATGTTTCAAGACAACGCATGGAATCGCCGGCTCGACAACATCGTGGTATTCGACGATTTGTTCGTGGACGAGAACGTCTGCTCGGGCGTGGAGGTTGGTCCTGAGCACCGCCAGAACTTGCATGAACTTATTCTCGGCGCTCAAGGCGTGGAGTGGAACCGGCGGCTTGAGGGACGCACGACTGAGATCGAGAGACACAACAGGGAACTGCGAATCAAGGGAGCGGCGATTCCAGCTACGGAACGCGGATCGTTCAGCGTGGACGACTTCTGTGCTCTGCCGGCCCAAGAAGACATTGACGAGGCGATTCAACAAGCAGAACGCAAGCTTGCGGCGGTGGAGGAACAGGAACCCATCCGCACAACGCCGTTGTTCGATGAAATCAACCTTCCCACATTCGACATCGCTGAAATTGACGCGGTGCTTCGGCGCGATCTGCCGGAGCTCGAAGCGGCGGCGGCCCAGCTTGTTCAAGGGCATCTGGCAACGCTTGGGCAAGGGGGCGAAGCATGGGTGGCTGATGGAATGCAGCGCATTCCGGCGTGACAACCCCGAACGTGCCCCTTCTGCGCCCAAGAGCTTGAGGGTTCGCCAGTCATCACCCACTACCGCGCGTATTTCAGCGATGCCTACGCCGGTCTCAAGAGAGCGGTAGCTGATGCGCTCATGGGGATCAACCGCCGACATGGCGGCGATGTGCCCGCCGCATTTGAGCGTGCCGTTCGGGTCTGGGCCGAGCGCCGACAGTTCTGGGCGCGTTTCTATGATACTCCTGAAGTGGCATTGGAAACGGCGGCGATCGCCCGATCCTGGCAAGCTGCTCACGAAGCGGTGACTACGGCGTTGCAGGCGAAGCAAGCCGCGCCTCTGGATCGCATGAATCTCTCCGCCGATGCGAAAACCGCTATCGAGGCTTTCGAAAATCATCGCCAAGCGGTTGCCGCATTGAATGAAAATCTCCAAGTGGCCAACGATAGGATTCGTGGCGTCAAAGAGCAGGCTGCTGGTGGAGACGTCACATCGCTTACCTCCGAACTTAATCGCTTGAAGGCCATCAAAGCTCGACACACGCCAGACACCGACGCGCTCTGCGAGGCCTATCTGGAGGAGAAAAACGCCAAGGCGGCGACCGAGGAACAACGTGACCAGGCAAGAACTGAGCTCGAACAGTACCGAACCGATGTGTTCCCCGCGTATCAAACCGCGATCAACGAGTACCTGACACGGTTCAACGCGGGCTTTCGCTTGGACAGCGTGGCTCCTGCGAACACGCGGGCCGGCTCCGCATGCAACTACAGCATTGTCATCAACAATTCGCCCGTGGCCGTATCCGGCGCACGTCCCGTTGACGGCGAGCCGTCTTTCCGCAGCACGCTCAGTTCGGGAGACCGCAACACGCTGGCTTTGGCGTTCTTCCTTGCGTCGCTGGATCGAGACCCGGATTTGGCCAACAAGATCGTCGTGATCGACGATCCGATCTCAAGCCTTGACGATCACCGGGCGTTGACAACTGTTCAGGAGATACGTCGGCTTTCAGAGAGAGTCGCCCAAGTGATCGTGCTGTCACACAGCAAGGCTTTTCTCTGCCGAATCTGGCAACATGCCGACACCAACATCAGGGCCGCGCTTGAGTTCGCCCGCAACGGGGCGGGATCAACGATCCGCCCTTGGGACGTGAATCAGGACTGCATCACGGAGCATGATCGACGCGACTCCATGTTCCGCGAATACCTTGAGGATAGTTCACGGGATACACGCGCTGTTGCAAAGGCCATTCGCCCGCATCTGGAAGCATTCCTTCGCATCGCCTGCCCGGAGCATTTTCCACCTGGAATGTTGCTTGGACCCTTCCTTAGCTTGTGCCAACAACGGTTGGACACACCACCGCCGATTCTGGATGCAGATGATCTTCGAGAACTTGGTACCCTGAAGGGATACGCCAACAGGTTTCATCACGACACGAACCCGGCATGGGATACGCAGGTGATCAACGACAATGAACTTGTCGGATATGTCCGACGGACCCTCGACTTTGCTGCACGCCGGTGACCCCCGCAAAGCCCACGGATGGCTATCCGTGGGCTTTGCTATGCGTGGGCTTAACTTTCTCCGCTGGTTTGCCTGATCGTTACAGGTGGACCGAAATTGACGCGGGGGGCGGGAATCTGGGGCGTCCGGTCAGCTTATATCGAATACTCCACGTCCACCACACAGGCAACCCCCGGAAGATGTCCGCCGCTCGGGCGGGCACATGGAGGTTGGCCTTGCGCACCATTGCACTCGTTAACGAAAAAGGCGGCACCGCCAAAACCACATCCACGGTCAACCTGGCCGCGGCCCTGGCCCGGGCCGGCCATCGCACGCTGGTCGTCGACCTCGACGGCCAGGCGGCGACCAGTCGCTGGCTCGGGGTCGAGGAGGACGGCCGGCTGGCCGCGGCGCTCGTGCGCGGCGGGGGGCTGGAGCCGATCGCCGACGTCAGGCCCAACCTCGACCTGGCGCCGGCGTGCGGGAAGATCGACTCGGTCGCCCACGAGCTGCGTCCCACGCAGGGCGGGCAGCTTCGGCGCGTGCTGGCCGAGGTGGCGGATCGTTATGAATTCGCGTTGATCGATTGTCCGCCGAGCCTGGGCAATCGCCTGATCGGCAACGCCATGCTCGCGGCCAACGAGGCGCTGGTGCCGGTTGAAACTTCCATCCTCGCCCTGGACGGGTTGCGGTTGTTGCTGACGATGCTCGGCGACGTGCGCGGCGGGTTCGGCCACGACATCCGCCTGCTCGGCGTGCTGGCCTGTCGTTACGACGCGCGGACGCGGCTCAGTCGCCTCGTGCTGGCCGAGATGCAGCGGGCGCTGCCCGAGCATGTGTTCGCCACCGTCATCCGGTCCAACGTCCGGTTGGCCGAGTGCCCGGCGACACGATTGACCATCGACGAGTATGCGCCGTCGTCGACGGCCGCGGCCGACTACGCGGCGCTGGCGAAGGAGGTCGTTGCGGGTGCGGCCCGGATGGGTGCGGACGCGCTCGCCGACGTGGATGCGTCGGCGTACGAGGAACTCGACCGGGCAGACCGCAACACGCTCGAAGCCTTCCGCGAACGCGCGGCCACTCACTTCAACCGCCAGCGCAAACCCCCGGAAGCCAAACCCCCGGAAGCGGCTGCGCCCCCGGAAGGGGTGGCACCGGTGGAAGGGGCGGCGCCTGTGGAGGCGGGGTCCTGTCCGGTGGCGGACAAGCCGGTGCATTCGGGCCGTGCGGCGACGGCGCTGGCCGCGTCGGTGGCGCTGATGATCATCGGCGTGGCCGGCTGGCTGGTGGCGCGGCAGTTGTCGGGCGGCCCGCAGGCCGCCACGGCCGAGGTTGGCCGGGCTGAACCTGAAGTGGCGGTGATCGCCGAACCTGATCGGCCTCCATCACCGGTTGTGGCGTCGCCGCCGGATGAGGCGAAGACGCAAGCGAAGATGCAAGCGGAGGCGCAGGTGGAGGCGGCGGTTGCGGATTTGTCTGCGGTTGAATCGGAGCCGGGCGGGGATGCCGGGGCGGCGGCCGGGTCGCTGCCCGAGCCGGGTGAATACCTGGCCCGATGGCAGGCGGCGGCCGAGCGGATGATGAGCACGCCAGGGACGGTCGAGGATGAGCAGCCGGAGGAGATTACCGATAGCAGCCAGTCGCCGGATCAGTCGCGGGGGGCGAGTGAGGCTGCGCCTGACGTTGAGCCGGACATGTTCGTCGTGCAGTCGGGCGGTGGGGCAACGCCGCTCGACGGTGCGCGCCTGAGCGGGACGATGCTCGGCAGCGACGGCGGCAGCGCCATCATCAACGGCCGCATCGTCCGGCATGGCCAGATGTGGCAGGGAGCGAAGCTGGTCGAGGTGCGTCCCAACGCGGCGGTGCTGGAATACGCCGGTGCGATGTATCGGCTGAACGTCGGGGCGGCGCCGGTGCGGCTGAACCGGTCGACCGAAACCGCCGGGCAGGGGGGTGACTCATGAGCGCCTTGGGTCGCATGATGGACTGGCTGCGTGGCGATGAGGCCGGCCCGATGGACCCGCCGGGCGAGGGGTCGGCCAACGCGGGCATGGCGCGGCTTGGGCTTGTGCGGGAGGCGGACCATCGGCAGGCGTTGGCGGGTGAACTGCCTGCCGCGTGGCCCGAACCCTTGCGGATCGGCCGGGCGCTGGTGGAAGCGGACGATGCGGCGCGTGTGCAACCGGCGCCTGCGGCGGCGCCGCCGGGGCCGGCTGCGCCGCGCGCGAGGGACAAGCGGGGTTCGTACAAGCTGCCGGCGGGATTGATCGAGCGGTTGCGGGCCGAGTCGCGGCGGACCGGCCGGTACCAGTACCAGATCGTGCGGGAGGCGTTGGAATCGCATCTGGCGGGTGAGCGATCGCCCCGCACGGACCGGGGAGGATGATGAAAGTGATTGACTTAAACAGGTGAGCGGGTGAAGATGGGTTTCACCCCCACGCCCGCATGGCGGGCTCCTGATGCATGAAACATCCGAACGTCTGATGGCGATCCTGCGTGGCGAGCGCGTGGACCGGCCGCCGTTGTGGGATCCGCTGTTTGCGATGGGTCGGTTTCTGGGCAAGCGATACCAAGGCGATTACCTGGCGATGGCCGAGGACCTGGGCCACGCGGCGGTGCCGATCGGGATCGTTCGCCTGGCCCTGGACTTCCTGGACGATCACCAGTTTGGCAATGGGGAGGCGGTGCTGAGCGCTTTGTCGCGTCATGCCCGGCAGCAGGCCGGCGAGGCCGACCCGTATTGGCAGGTGCAGCTCGCCGACGCCAGGGCCGGGGCCCAGGCGTGCCGGCAGGCGGGTCGGGCGACGTTCATGACGATCAAGTGGTGCTTCGACGCGATGAGCAACGCCATCGGGCTGGAGACGCTGAGCCTGGCCTGTTACGACCAGCCGGACCTGGTGCGGGAGGCGATGGGTTGGGTTGAGCAGCGCAACGGCCTGGCGGTCGAGCGACTGATCGCCGAGGCGAGGCCCGACTTCGTGTTGTTCGAGGGCAACTGCGCGTACCAGGTCGGGCCGATGATCGAGCCGGGCATGCTCGCCGAGTTCTGCGGAGCGGGGACGAAGCAGACCGTCGCCCGCCTGAGGGACCTGGGCATTCCCGCGGTGTTCCACACCGAAGGCAAGGTCGACGCGATCGCGCCGATGGTCATCGACTGGGGCTTCGCCGGGCTGCACGGCTGCGACCCGCAGGCCAACGACCTGGCTGAACTGGTCCAGACGTTCGGCGACAGGCTGATGCTGGCCGGGAACATGGACGTGGGGTTGCTGGCCACGGCGAGCGAAGCGGAGATCGCCAGGGCAACACGTCGGATGATCCAGGTCGGTGCTTCCGGGGGCCGCTTTGCCGCGGGCTGCAACACGGCCGTGCAGGACGATTGCCCGGCGGAGAATTACATGGCGATGTGCCAGGCGGTCGCGGCGTACGAGTTGGCGGCCTGACGCCTGTGCGTGATGGCGGGGCGGATCGGGCACCATAACGCCAGGTTGCCATGGGCTTGGCGCGCACGCTTCAGCGGTAGCCGGCGTTGCGGTAGTGGGGGTCAGCGTCGGGGCCGAAGCCCAGTTCGGCGGCGCGCCCCCGGAAAGTGTTCAGCACATCGGCGTAGGCCGGCTCGCGGATGAGGTTACGTGACTCGCCCGGGTCGGCGTCGAGGTCGAACAGCACTTCCGGCGCGTCGGCGCAATCGTCGCGATCGTAGCGCTGGTACTTCAAGGCGTCGCGCTTGATCAGCAGGTTCGTCCCGCCGAACTGGCTGATCGTCTCGTTGTGATAACGCGTGTGCCAGTCGTCGACATCGCCCCGCATGAGCGGCACGAGCGAGCGGCTGTCGAGGCCCGCGCCGTTGACCGTCTGGTCATCGTCGGGCAGCGGGATGTCGGCCAGGTCGCACAAGGTCGCGAACAGGTCGCAGAGGTTGACGTTCTGGGTCACGACGCGTCCCTCGCATTGCCAGCGATCCCGATCGGCCTTCCGGGGGCGAATGATGAGCGGCACCCTGGCCGACGCCTCGAAGAACTTCTGCTTCTCCCAGATGCCGTGCTGGCCGAGCATCTCGCCGTGGTCGGCGGTGTAGACGATGATCCAGTCGTCGATGTTCTGCCCGACGTGGTCGAGGTACTCGATGATGCCGCCGAAGTCGCGGTCGATTTCATCGATCATGCCGTAGTAGGCGGCGGTGGCGCGGCGAAGCTCGCGCTCGGTCACGTCGCGTCCGGGCACGACCTGGCGCTGGCCGAGGAACGGGTGATCGAACGCCTCGGTTTCCCGGAACAGCGGCACGCGGTTGAGGTAATAGGTGAAGCGTTCTTCGTCGGTGAAGTAGGGGTAATGCGGGCGGTTGAAGCTGACCTTGAGCAGGGTCGGGCGGCCTCCGCCGGGGCGGTCGTAATACGCATCGCACCAGCGGCCCTCGATGAACGCCAGGGTCTCGTCGACCGCCAGCTTGTCGGGCTTGTGCGTGTTGGACCCCGCGCCGACGCCGGCCCGCTGGATCTCCTTGGCGTCGGACCACTTGGGGCCGCCGAGTTTGGGATAGCGGGCGACCTCCTCGGCGATCAGGCCGTCGATGTGATAGTCGGCCACGCTGGTGTTGGAGCCGATGCGGCGGGTCCAGCCCTGCATCTGTTCGGGCCCGGTATGGTGGAGCTTGCCGGCGCAGACCGAGCCGTAGGCGTACTGGCTGAACCGCCTGGCGAAGGTCATGGAAAACGGCGGCAGGTCCTGGCCGAAGCGCTCGACGCCGCTGGTGCGCGGCAACTGCCCGCAGGCCAGCGATTGCCGGCACGGGATGCAGATCGGCGAGGGCGTGTAGGCGTTGGAGAACACCACGCCGGTCGACGCCAGCCAGTCGAGCGTCGGCGTGCGGACCACGTCGTTGCCTTCGTAGCCGGTCACGTCGGCGCGATGCTCGTCGGTCATCAGGAACAGGATGTTGGGTCGGTCGTTGTCACTCATCGGGTCGCTTCATCCAGGGTGTGGGTCAGGTCGCGTACAAGGTCGGGTTCGTCCGCGAGTCGATCGTGTCGTTCGGCCGGGTCGTCGTCGAGGTGATACAGGCGAAAGCCCGGTTCGCCCTCGCCGTCCTGCGGGTCGAGGTCCTTGCCGTTTTCGATCAGCTTCCAGGGCCCGCGGCGCACGGCCCGCTGCTCGCCGGCCATCCAGCAAAGGTCGGCCTTGCGCTCGACATGGTCGGCATGACCGGTGACCACCGGGCGGATGTCGCCGCCGACGAGCGCGGAATCGGCGGGGTTGACGCCCGAAGCATCGGCCAGCGTCGGTAAAAGGTCAGCATGATGGCAGACCGCATCGCAGGTGCTTCCGGGGGTGGTGACGCCGGGCCAGCGGAGCAGGGCGGGCAGGCGGATGCCGCCTTCGAACAGGCTGAACTTCGCCCCGCGCAGGCCCCCGGTCGACCCGCCGCGGAAGACCTCGTCGGTGCGACCGTCGGGCCAGTTGCGGTTCTCCCGTGAAGGCCCGTGGTCGGCCGAGGCGAACACGACGGTGTTGTCGGCCAGGCCCAGGTCGTCGAGCGCGTCGAGGATGCGACCGAGCGCGCGGTCGCAGGTGTACATCATGGCCGCGAACCACTTGCGGTCCTCGGGCAGGTGGTCGAAGCGTGCGACCACGTCCGGCGGGGCGTGCATCGGATAATGCGGATTGTTGAACGGCACGTACAACAGGAACGGCTTGCCGGCGGCATGGGCCTGCTTCATGTACGCGATGGCGTGGTCGGCCAGCAGGTCGGTGAAATACTCGCCGTTGCGGTAGATCTCCTCGCCGTCGAGGTAGAGGTCATGTCGCGGCGGGCTGCCGCCGGCGAGAAGCCAGTAGAAGATGTGCGAGTAGTAGTCGATACAGCCGTGGAGGAAGCCGAACCAGTGGTCGAAGCCACGTTCGTGGGGTCGTTCGCCTTCGCGCTGGCCGAGGTGCCACTTGCCGCTCATGTACGTCAGGTAGCCGGCCGAGCGGAGGTGTTCGGGCAACGTGGTGACGTTGGTATCCATGCCGGGCGTGTCGTAGCGCGGGCTGATGTTGGCCGGGACGTTGACATCCCAGCAGAAGCGTCCGGTCATGAGTGAGGCGCGGCTGGCCGAGCAGACCGCCGCGCCGCCGTACCAGTTCGTGAAGCGGCAGGCCGACGCGGCGAGTCGATCGAAATGAGGCGTCCGGAGGTCGTCGGCGCCGTAGCAGCCGCCGTCGCCGTAGCCCTGGTCATCGGTCAGTACGATCAGGTAATTCGGTTGATCGCTCATGGCATAGGTTCTAGTGGAACCCGCGGCCTCGGACAAGGCGGGAGGCGCAGCGCCCTGCGAGCCGATTGCAGCATGAACCGGCGGCGTCAGCGATCGTCGCGGCGGGACGAGCCGACGCGGTTGAGCGGTGGAAACAGCGCGCCGCCGATGTTCTTGAGGCTGAGCTCGGGCCAGGACATGCCGCGCCCGCTGAACAGGTCGCCGAGCATCGAGCGGATGCCGGCCAGT
>CAYYPN010000098.1:0-9357 GCA_964473545.1 uncultured Planctomycetaceae bacterium | reverse complement strand
TGGTGGCGGTGTAGACCATGTACCCGCCGGTGGTGTGCAGCACGCCCTTGGGCTTGCCGGTCGAGCCGCTGGTGTACAGGATGAACAGCGGGTCCTCGGCGTCGACCCAGACCGGCTCGCACTCGGGCGAAGCGTCGGCCATGAGTTCATCCCACCACAGGTCGCGGCCGTCAGTCATCGGCACGTCGTGGCCGGTGCGGCGGACGACGATGACCTTCTCCACGGAGTCGGCCGAAGCGAGGGCCTTGTCCGCGTTGGTCTTCATCGGGATGTCGTCCTTCTTGCCGCGCAGGGCGGTGTCCTGCGTGATGACGATCCTGGCCTCGCAGTCATTCACCCGGTCGCGCAGGGCGTCGGCACTGAACGCGCCGAACACGATCGAGTGGATCGCCCCGATGCGGGCGCAGGCGAGCATGGCGATCGGCAACTGCGGAATCATCTGCAGGTAGATGCACACGCGGTCGCCCTTGGTGACGCCCTGGGCCTTGAGCACGTTGGCGAACTTGCACACTTGGGCGTGAAGCTCTTTGTACGTGCAGGTCATGTCCTCATCGGGGTTGTTGCCTTCCCAGATGATCGCGGTCTGGTCGCCGCGCGTGGCCAGGTGGCGATCGAGGCAGTTGACGGAGATGTTGGTCTTGCCGCCGACGAACCACTTGATCGGCACGTCGCCGCTGAACGACCAGTCGCTGACCTTGTCCCACCGGGTCTGCCACTGGAACTGGTCGGCGATGTCGGCCCAGAAGCCGTCGGGGTCGCTGACGCTGCGATCGTACATCTTCTGGTAGGTGGCCATGTCGGGGCAATGAGCCTTGCCGGCGAAGTTGGCCGAAGGCGTGATGGACTGAGGCGAACTGCTGTTTGCGGTACTCATGTGAGGTGATCCTCCATCGAACGGAAGTGTTGAATGATGCGATTGTCCATAAGAAACGTCATGATGTAAACCAGGACCTCACGCGGTCGCGAGGGCCGCCCGTTTGCGGCTGATACCCAGGCCGATCGCCAACACCGCCGACAGGATGCACAACACGGCGGCGACCGTGAAGGCGGCGGTGTAGCTGCCGGTCTGGACCTTGGCGAGATTGCCCGCGGCGATGCCGACCACGCCGGCGATGCCGTAGCTGGTGAAAACCCAACCATAGTTGGCGCCCAGGTTCTTCGACCCGAACAGGTCCGCCGTGGCCGAGGGGAACAGGGCGAAGTTGCCGCCGAAGTTGAACCCGATCAACGCCGCGGCGATGTACAGGGTATACTCGCCGGTCAACCCGCCGAGCACGAACAGCACGACCGCCTGGAACAGGAACATCACGGTGAACGCGGCGGTGCGGCCGATGAAGTCGCTGATCAGGCCCCAGGCGATGCGGCCGACGGCGTTGAGGATCGCCAGCACACCCATGGCCGTGGCGCCCACGGCCGCGGCTTCCTCCAGACTCATGCCGGCGTCGGCGACCTGCTCCTTGACGAACAGCGCGACGATGCCGATCACCATCAATCCCGCCATCGCCCCGGAGAAGAACATCAGCCACAGCACGTAAAACGCCGGCCGTTTCACGGTGTCTTGCCAGTTGGAGTCGGCGCTCTTGGCGCTTCCGGGGGCCGGGGCGGCGGTCGGCGGATTCCGCAGGAGCATCGCGCCGATGATTACCACAACCAGGCACACGAAACCGTGCACGAAGAAGAAGTCGGTGATGCCGTGCTCGGCGATGTAACCCCGCGCGCCCATCTCGAGCTTGAACAGATAAGCGCCGAATCCGAAACCGGCCACCGCCAGACCGCTGACCAGTCCCTTGCTCCTGGGGAACCACTTGACCAGGGCGGCGATCGGGCAGACGTAGGCGAAGCCGATGCCCGCACCGGCGAGGAACCCGACCGTTCCCCACAACACGAACAACTGGTCGAACTCGCCCTGTTGCCCGACGTATTGCATGCCCAGCACGACCGCCGCCACGATCACCGATGTGCTGATCGCGTGCGGCACGTACCGCACCAGCGGCATCTGGTCGCGATCGATCTTGCCGAGCAGCGCGTGCGCCAGTGCCAGCAGCACCAGCACCAGCGCCCCGGCGAACGCCGCGTGGGCGATGTACAACACGATGGATGAACTCATGAAGCTGGCGATGATGAACCCGAGGCCCAGGAGGATCGCTCCGACGATTGCGGGGAAACGGGGTCCCTTCACGTCCTGCACGCGCCCGGCGATGACCATCGCCAGCGCGAACGACAGGATGCAGATGGAAAACGCGTACTTGAGATAATTCTGCTGCGTGGCGATCTGCACTTCCTTCGCCGTGTCGTCGGCAACGACCCGATAGTTGCTCATGTCGGCATCGACCGGCAGCGCCGCGGCATCGACCTGGGTAATCACCGGCGGGAAGACCTCCGAGTTCAGGGGGGTCCAGAAGATGCTGTAGCCGTACACCGTGCCGAGGATGAGCTGGATGATGATCGCGCCCAGCAGCACGAGGTAGCGGACGTGGCCGGCCGGTTGTGCGGGTGATGTGTCAGACATTCCGAATCAACTCCATCTTGTGAGTGTCGTGCGGGTGCGGGGTACTTCCGGGGCGGGGTCAGAAGAGCAACTGCAACTGGCTGCGGACGACGATCTGTCCTTCGGCGTCGTCGGCGTCGGGTCGCCAGCCGAAGAACGCGTCGGGCCAGCCGAACGTGTTGCCCGAGACGCTGGCGGTCTGCAGGCTGTTGAACGCGTAGCCGACGTCGGTGGTCAGCTTGACCTGGTGGCCGGCGAAGTAGCGGGTGAAACCGACGGTGAAAATGGACAGGTCGTCGATGCCCGCGAGGTCGAGGTCGCCCCATTCGTAACGGGCCATCGCCTCCCATTGGTCGGTGATGAAGTAGCTGCCCTGGATCACGAAAGCGTACTGCTCGAGGTCGGGCACGTTGTCCGCGTCGCTGAGATGTCGCCCGACGACCGCAGCATACAGGCCGATGCCCGCATGCTCGAGTTGTACGTCGGCCGTCCACTGCACGATCAACGCTTCGTCGCCGGTGGTGAGCGTCGACCCGCTTGTGCCGTACTCGCCGGACTGCACGTGCCCGGCCGCGCCGACGACCAGCAGCGTGTCCTTATCCCGCCAGGCCTGGAAGTCGGCGTACTGGCTCCAGTCACCGGCCAGCAGCACCTCGCCCCGCGCGGTCACGGCCACCGCCTCGACATCCTCCATGTGCCACTGGCGGTTGGTCCCGCCGAGCCCGTCGTTGAGGCTGACCAGGCCGTGCAGCGTGTCGCCGCGGTAGTCGAAGGTGACGCCCTGCGTGTAGCTGCCGGAGTAGTAGCCGTGGACAAGCGATCGCTCGACGAACTGCTGGCGGGTCTCGCTGACCAGCCACTCATGGAGGAACGGGACCTTGAACTGGCCGGCCTGGATGCTGAGGCCGCCGTCGAAGGTCTTGCGCACCCACGCGTCCAGCAGCAGCGACCCGCCGTTGAAGTTATGCCCGGTCCAGATCATGTATTGCCATGACGGGTCGATGACGTGGCCGGTGAACCCGAAGCGGACGCGCGTCACCTCGAACCCGCCGCGGTCGTCGTCCAGATCCTCGCTGGCTGCGATGTCGTAGGCGTTATCCGACGTGCTGAAGACATAGCGCACCTGCAACTGGCCGAGGAGCTTGAGCAGGAACGTGCCGTCTTCGCTGGCGAGGAAGAAGTTCGACCCGTTGTGGCCCGCGCTGACCGGTGCGTCCAACAGGCTCGAACGTGTCCGGGCATCGGCCAGCACTTCATGAACCAGCGTCTTGACCTGCTCGGACCGGCGGCCGGACATCCAGTCGGCATCGACCTCGTTGCGCAGGCGGGTGAGTTCGGCGTCCTGCGCCGCCAGCCGCGCCTCGGCGCGGTCGAGTTGCCGCTGCATCTGTTCAAGGCGTTGGTTGACGTTCTGCTCACCCGTCGCCGCGCGCGCGGTTGAGTCGAACGTCATCGCGGCGAGCGCGATAACGACGCAAAACAGCGGGCACGCTTTAAACCCGTTGTGCATCCTGGTCATGTCGATCATGTGGTCCGGTTTTCCCTTGCTTGCGTTGCCGATTCTTCCTGCGCGTCGCGATTACGAACGGTTAAGTGACGCGGCCTGCTTCGCGGACTGAACCTGATGTTCGAGCCAGTCGCACCATGCGTCGAGTTGCGGGGCGGTCACACTGGTCTGGATGATCGGGGCGTCGGCATTGAGTTGCCGCACATCCTCGTGAAACTTGTCGGTGTCGAAGTCAAAATGCGGGAGCAGGTCGATCTTGTTCAGCACGATCAGCGACGCCGCGTGCACCAGCGTCCAGTGCTTGGCCGCCTTGTCGTCGCCCTCGCTGACGCTGAACATCCCGACCTTCAGGTGCTGGCCGAGGTCGAACCCCACGGGGCAGATCAGGTTGCCGACGTTCTCGACGATCAGCACATCCAGCTCGTCGAGCGGCATGCGGTCGATGGATCGGCGGATCTGGTGGGCTTCGAGGTGGCAGGCGCGGCCGGTGTTGATCTGCACGACATGATCGGTGTGCTTGGCCAGCCGCTCGGCATCCCGCGCCGTGGCCAGGTCCCCAACGGCCACGCCGATGGTCAGCTTGCCGTTAAAGTGTGCGAGCGTCGCCTCCAGCAGTGCGGTCTTGCCGCATCCGGGGGCGCCGATCAGGTCCATGCACCACACGCCGTGCGCGGCGAGGAGCTTGCGGTTCTCCGCGGCCACCTCGTCGTTGAGCTTGAGCACGTTCTCGATGACGGGAACCTGTTTCATGGCAGGGCCTCCTGATGTTCTTCCACATCCAGACTCATGAGCGTCAGCCCGGCGTCGCCGACGGATTGGGGCCGCGGGTGCCCGCAATCGCACGCGACGAACAATTCCTCGCTATCCCAATCCCGCTCGCACGCCGGGCAGTGCAGGCGATAGGGTTCGACATCGAGCAGCAACTCGGCGCCGTCGAGTCGGCCGGCGTCGGTCGCCGCCCGCCAGGCCCATTGCATGGCGTCGGGTTCGATCGCGGCCATGGCGCCGGCCTTGACTCGTACACGCCGCACCGTCGCCCCTTCGGGCGCGTGGGCCTCGACCTGGTCGACCAGCGCGGTGGCGATGCTGAACTCATGCACAGCGCACCTCGCTTTGCGTCACCCACGCGTTCAGACATTCGAGCATGGGTTCAATGGCATCGGCGACCGGCTGGCTGAGCGTTTGATCGTGATCGAAACGCGCAGCTCCGACGGCCAGCGTCCACGCGGGGGGAACGCTGCCGAACATCGCCTGCGTCAACGCCAGCAGATGTTCCGGCCCGATCTGGTGCCCGATTGGCGGGTCGGTCGTGGCCGGCGCGATGCGTTGCATACGCACTTCGCCCGCGGGCAACTCGCAGCTTGCATCGACGAACACGACACCCGATGACTCGTGCACATCCATCGCCAGGTCGGGCGTGAGCTGGTGGCAGGCGAGGGTGCGTGTCAAGCCGGCTCTGAGCGAGTCTTCGAGCGAAGAGCCGGGTACCCGGACCTTCGCTGCGCTCAGGTTCGGCTTGGCCGCGGCCGCGAACCGTTCAACCACGGCGACACCGACACCGTCATCACCACGCAGGGCGTTGCCGATGCCGATGATCAGCCGTGCTTGTTCAGTCACGCCGCAACTCATTGACAACGGTCCCCTTGGTGTCCACGAACTCGATGTGCAGCGGCATCTGCCCCAGGGCATGCGTCGAGCAACTCAGGCACGGATCGAAGCAGCGGATGACCGCTTCGACGCGATTGAGCATGCCTTCCTGGACGTTGTTGCCGTCGACGAACTGCTGGGCGACCTGCTTGACGCCACGGTTCATGGCCAGGTTGTTGTGGCCGGTGGCGATGATGAGGTTGGCCCAGGTCATCTTGCCGTCGCGGTCGATCTTGTAGTGGTGGATGAGCGTGCCGCGCGGGGCTTCGCTGATGCCCACGCCTTCCCAGCGGTTGGGCCGGGCCCGGGCGCGGACGAAGGTGTCGAGAATGTCGGCTTCGTTGAGCAGGTTTTCGATCTGCTCGATGCCGTGCACGATCTCCAGCAGGCGGGCCCAGTGGAAGTGGAAGCTGGACGAGGCGGGATGGCCGGCCTTCTCGCGGAACTCGGCGAGCTCGGCGTCGGCGTCGGGCGTGCCGAACCCGTTGCAGTTGTTCACCCGGGCCAGCGGACCGACACGGTAGATGCCTTCGGGATAACCGCGGGCCTTGAAGTACGGACTCTTGAGATAGCTGAACGGCTCGACCGCTTCGCCGATGTAGTCGCTGTATTCATGGGGCTCGCTGAACCCGGCAACCGGCGCGCCGTCGAAGTCCTTGAAGGTCATCGTGCCATCGTAGTGTTCCCACGCGCCGTCGGGCGTGGCGAGGCCGGCGTACATCGTCGGGAAGTTGGCGAAGTGGGCGACCTCCTCGGGATAGTTGTCGACGATGGTCTTGAAGAAGTCGATGGTGCGGCGGGCGATGTCCTTGGCGTTGGGAATCATGCCGCGGATTTCATCGCGTTCTTCGCTGCTGAGGGGCTTGTTGACACCGCCGGGCACGAGCCACGCGGGGTGAACCTTCTTGCCGCCGAGGATGCGGATGATCTCCTGGCCGAACTTGCGGAGCATGACGCCGTCGGTGGCGCGTTCGGGGTGCTTGGCGATCAGGCCGAAGATATTGCGGGTCGCCGGGTCCGAGTCCATGCCCAGCAGCAGGTCCGGGCTGGACAGGTGGAAGAAGCTCAGGGCGTGGCTCTGGGTGAACTGGGCGAGGTTCATCAGCCGGCGCAGCTTCTCGGCGGTCGGCGGGATGTCGACCGCCAGCAGGTCGTCGCACGCCTTGGCCGAGGCCATGAGGTGACTGACCGGGCAGATGCCGCAGATCCGGGCGGTGATCGAGGGCATCTCGGTCAACGGCCGGCCTTCGACGAACTTCTCGAACCCGCGGAACTGGGTCACGTGGAACAGCGCATCGTCGACCTTGCCGGCGTCGTCAAGCTTGATGGTGATCTTGGCGTGGCCTTCGATGCGGGTCACCGGCTGGATGGTGATTTCTTTGGGCATGATTGGAATCCGTAAGGCGGTTACATTCCGAAACGGGTCAGCGCACTGGCGTCGGGGGTACGTCCGGCAAGCACCTCGGTGATGGCGAAGTGGATCGCGTCGGCCGGGGGCGGGCACCCGGGCAGAAACAGGTCCACGTGGATGATCTCGTGAAGCGGCCGGGCCTTGGGTTGCAGCGGCGGGACGTACTCGGTCGGCGGCGTCTGGTTGATCGTGGCGTTCTCGACATATGCCCGGTTGAGCAGGTCCGTGGCCTTGTACGGGTTGCGCATGCACGGCACGTTGCTCGTCACCGCGCAGTCGCCCAGCGAACAGACCAGCGTGCTGCGCTGGCGGATGATCTTCGCCAGGTGCAGGTCGTGGTCGCTGGACACCGCGCCCTCGACGAGAGTCAGCGTCACGTCCTCGGGAAAGTCCTTGGGATCGACGACCGGCGAGTGCACGACGTCGACGGCTTCGGCGATGGGGATCAGCCGCTCGTCCATGTCGAGGAACGACATGTGGCAGCCGGAGCAACCGTCCAGCCAGACCGTGGCGACCTTGGGTTTGCCATTGGAACTCATGAACGCGCCTCCCGCATGGTGGTCAGGTAGGGAAGGAAAGTGCGCTTCTTGCGCATCTCGTTGGCGGCGGTGGTCTTCTCGACCAGCGCGCCGACGGGGCAGACATGCACGCACTTGCCGCAGCTCGTGCAGGTGTCGCTGTCGCCCCAGGGTTGATCCAGGTCGTTGATGATGCGGGCGTCGATGCCGCGGCCCTTGACGTCCTTGGTGTGGGCGCCTTCGATCTCGTCGCACACCCGCACGCACCGCGTACACAGGATGCACCGGTTATGGTCCATGCGGAAGCGGTCATGCGACGAATCGACCTGCTTGTCCGGGTATCGGTAAGGCAGGTGGATGTGCGTGATGCCGTGAGCCTGGGCCATCGACTGCAGTTCGCAATGCCCGTTGCTCACGCACACGGCACAGATGTGGTTGCCCTCGGTGAACAGCAGTTCGAGTACGGTCTGCCGATATTGTTGCAGTCGTGGGGAGCTGGTCACGACCTGCATGTCCTGGGTGCACTGCGTGGCGCAGGCCGGCAGCAGCTTGTTCGTGCCGACGATCTCGACCAGGCACAGGCGGCAACCGCCCCAGACGCTCAGGCCTTCGACGTAGCACAGCGCGGGGATGTCGATGCCGTTTTCCTTGGCCACGTCGAGAAGGGTCTGGCCGGAGGTGGCGCTGACGTCCTGTCCATTGATGGTGAGCGTCAGGCTGGGGGCGGCGGTGGTGGTGGCGGTTTTAGCCATGGGTCTGAGCCTCCGATCCTGCGGCGACTACGCCGTTGCCGTTGTCCTGTAACAAGTGGGTGTACTCATCCTCGAAGTAGCGGAGGGTGCTGAGCACGGAGTTGGGCGCGGTCTGGCCCAGGCCGCACAGCGAGGTCTGCTTGACCACGTCGCACAGCTCCTTGAGCAGGTCCAGTTCGTGTTGCCCGGCCGTGCCGTTGCAGATGCGGTCGAGCAGGTCGTACATCTGGGCGGTGCCCACGCGACAGGGCACGCACTTGCCGCACGACTCCGACATGCAGAACTCCATGAAGTATCGGGCGACGTCGACCATGTCCGAGGTTTCGTCCATGATGATCATGCCGCCGGAACCCATGATCGAGCCCACGCGGGCCAGCGATTCGTAGTCGACGGGCATGTCCAGGTGCTGCTCGGGGATGCATCCGCCGCTCGGCCCGCCGGTCTGGACCGCCTTGAACTGCTTGCCTTCGGGGATGCCGCCGCCGATGTTGTCGACGATGTCGCGGAGGCTGATGCCCATAGGCACTTCGATCAGGCCGGTGTTGGTGATGCGGCCGGCCAGGGCGAAGACCTTGGTGCCCTTGGAGTTTTCCGTGCCGATCGAGGCGAACCATTCGCCGCCGTTGCGGACGATCGGGGCGATGTTGCTGAACGTTTCGACGTTGTTGATCAACGTCGGGCAACCCCACAGCCCGTAGTTGGCCGGGTAGGGGGGCCTTGGCCGCGGCAGGCCTCGCTTGCCTTCGATCGAGGCGATCAGCGCCGTCTCCTCGCCGCAGACGAACGCCCCGGCGCCGAGACGCAGCTCGATGTTGAAGTCGAAGGTCGTGCCGCAGATGCCGCTGCCGAGCATGCCGTTGCGGCCGGCCTGACGAATCGCCAGGCGAAGCCGCTTGATCGCCAGCGGATATTCCGCCCGCACGTAAATGTAGCCATGGTTGGCGCCGACCGCGTAACCGGCCAGGGCCATCCCTTCGAGCACGCGATGCGGGTCGCTTTCCAGCACGGCCCGGTCCATGAACGCGCCGGGGTCG
>CAYYPN010000097.1:0-9389 GCA_964473545.1 uncultured Planctomycetaceae bacterium | reverse complement strand
CAGTGGTGAAGTTTCGGCCGCGGACCATACCGGTGTTGATGGCGGTGATGACGGTGGAGTCGGCGATGAGGGGGCGGAGCGGCTCCATGACATCCAACGCCAGCGCGGGCCGACCGTGACGCGGCTGATGGTACAGACCCCAGTGCGGTTCGAGGCCCTCGCCAATCAGCGCCACCGTGCATTCCTTGACAAGCAGCGCATAAACAAACGAGAGCATGGCATTGACCGGATCGCGCGGCGGGCGGCGGTTGCGGCCGTTGAAGTCCCACTCACGGGCGATGTTGCTGGATTTGATGAATGTGCTGAAACTTTGGAAGTACAATCGGGCGAGTGAACCTTCGATGCCCAGAAGCGAGGCGATCGACGATGCCTCGGCGGCGCGTTGAGTCATGTCGGTCATGTCGCGCAGCACGGCGTCGGTCGGTTGGCCGTTGCGTCGCAACAAGGCGCGTTGATTGACGGCCTTGTCGACCACAAGCTGTCGGGCGAATGTCAGACAGGTGGCGGGATTTTGCGCGGCGTGGAATTGCGCGGCGCGATCGAAGGCGTTTTTGAGGCCGAGGCCGGAGGTCACGCCATAGAACCAGTGTCCGGTCGACAGGTAGACGACGGGGATGGATGCTTCGCAGAGTTGATGAAGGGTTTGCGTGGAGACCTGGACATTGCCGCAAAGGACGAGTTGGGAGACATCTTTGAGGCGGGCGGTAGCCAGTTGTTCGCCGCTTTTGCGGATGATTAAGGATGCGCCTTTTTTGCCGACGTAAGCGCCCTGCTCCTGAACATAGAGAGGGGCGGCGTTTTCACGGGCGGGATAGAGCCGGCGCACCCCCGCCCCCGGAATCGCCCCCGGAATCGGCGCGGCGGGGTCATTGGGCACGTTTTGAAGCGCAAGCGTTTCATCGGGCAGGCAGATACCGGCGAGTGAACAGCCGTGACACTTGGGGCTGTCTTCGAGCGGCGGGGGCAGTTGTGTGGTCTGCGCGGCGAGACGGGCGTCGGCGAGCAGTTCGTGCGTGCGTTGTTCCAGTTTATCCGTAAAGGGCACATCGACTCGGCTGCGGGAGGATGCGAAGTAGAGCACGCCATGATCGCATTGATACCCATGCTCGCGCAGCAGCAGACCTTGAGCCATGAGTTGGACGCGCTCCGGTTCGTAGGAGCGTTCGGGGTTGTTGGGCACCTTGCCGCGTTTGGTTTCGACGGGGACAGCTTCGTGGCCGTCGGAGGAAACCAGATCGAGCTTGGCGGTCAGTCCGAGCGTGTCGGAACTGAGGGGAACGGAGCGTGAGATGACCGGCGGTTCATCGCCGCTTCCGGAAGTGGGCTTGTCAGTGCATTGGTCGTCTGATTCAGTGTCGTCCTGACTTGCGGGATCATCACTTCCGGGGGTCGGCAGGACGTGGTCGAGTTGATCGACGCGCCGATGGGTGTGCCGGCCTTCGATGGTGTACACATTGTCCGCCCAGCGACCTTCGACGTGCATCAGATGAAACAGCCGCGGACAGTAGGCGAACTCGTTGAGCATGCGCACGGGAAGGGGGTCGGTGGTGGTAGCGTTGTCTGAGGTTCCCTCGGAATGGATATTGGTGTCAGTCACTGTCAATACTCGCCATGAGTCCCAACCCGCAGTGCCGCCCGGCACCGATGACGAGGGGGCCGGGTACTTTCAGATCATCGTTGAACTTCACCTTAAGGTGGACGGCGGTTTGTGTAAGCAGGTGTTCGGGTCGGATGTAGCCCTGTGGCCGCTTGTCCTTGTCGTACTTGTGAGCCGAGTACGATTTGGGGAAGCGTGAGAAGGCGGACCACTCGAACGAACAGGCCTGCTCGACGCCGGACTGTTTTAGTGCTTTTTCGATCAGCGCCCGCGTCTTAGCGGGCTTGTGGTCGTCGTGGCCGGGCAGAATGACGGGCGTGAAACTGTGCCAGACGTTTGCCGGTTGCGTGTAGAAGCGCGCGACGTTGTCGTTCCGCACGGGCACGAGCATCGGCGGCTCACGACCCGCGAACGGATCGGGCTTGCCGGGTTCGGGCTTGAGCGTCTGACCGGCCAGCCGCCTTGCCAGATGATCGAGCCAGGCGTCATCACCCACCGGCGTAGCGACCATCACCCGCCGGATGCCCGGATCGGTGTGCTCGTGCCCGATCGAAGGCAGCGGCAGATAAGACAACTGGCGGTGGTCTTGCGAGCCATCCGCTGCATGACCGGCGATGTAGGTTTCGACCCAATCCGCATCAACGCCGCGCGGTGGGTCATTCTTCATCGCCTCAATCGCCAGATGCCGCACCATGCCGGCGAGGTGGATGAGCTGGCGGTGAGGGTAACGGAAACGGGAACCGTCGAGGTGGCGCAGTTCAAAGCACGAGACGGGTCGGCTGGCCGGATCGCTTGGTCGGCGATAGCCCACGGCCCGGTACGTGGTCAGCGGGGGTACGGGGTGGAAGGTGTCGTCGGCGAGTCGATTGAGAAACGCAACGTGCCGATCCATGAGAGCATCGAGCGAACCCGGCACGGGACACCGCAGCGTGCTGGTGGTATGGGCCTGCGCGATATCCCACTGCTCCAGACCGTCACCGGCGACGCCACCGGAGGACAGCATCCGGCAATGGGCGACGACCAGATCGATACCCCAGCCCAGCGCCACCATGCGCTCGACGGCCCGCGAGAGCGGCTCGATCGGCGGCGGGTCGGCGTCGTTGGAATCGATCGGCCAGAGGTAGTGGACCGTGTCGCCGCCGCGCAGGTGCGTGGGGCGGACGGTCTTTAGCGTACGGTGTTCGGCGATGCTTGCATCGGTGTTGCCTCGGACCCACGACTTGGCGACCACATCCATCGCGTTGTTGGGCACGTACAACGGGCAGGGCGTGCCGGGCTGCGCGGGCGGGGCGAGCAGGGTCGGCGGGGGTTGGGTTTCGAGCCAGCGCAACGCCGCCGTGATACCGCTGTCTGTACCGAGAGTCGGGCCGTTGGCGGCAACCATCGCTTGGAACAGTCGCATGGGCGACGGTGGCCACTCGGGCGAAGCGCCGTCGCCCCGGCCGTGGAAACGTGCGTCAAGAAAAGTGACAGATATGCAAAGTGATTCGGGCATGATCGACCTCGTTAGTCTTTATCTTTTTTCTTCACGTCTTCCTTGGCCTTCTTCTTGTCGAAGGTGACGGTCTGCCCCGCACCCACACCGAACGCCTCGGCCGCGAGTTCGGCGAAAGCGATCGCGTCATCGTGTGAAAGCTTGAAGGGCTTGCGTTCACCGCTGCGGTAGACCTCATTGAACGCCGCCGGTTTGTCCGGGTCGAGCACGAGGTTGCAGCCCTGCCGCAGGTACGGGTCCGGCTCGGCGGTGACTGCGACCAGCGCCAGGCCGAGGATGTACCGCCGCAGCTTGAGCGTTTGATCCTTGTCGTCCCCGGCTGCGAGGCGCTGCAGCGCCGCGAGACTCAGCGTCGCGTCGCGTCGGACCCCGCCCTTGGCGATCACCCCGCCGTGGGATGCGGAGGCGGGGACGTGGATGAAACCCCGTTCGGCATAGGCATCTTTGGTTTTCTTATCCTTCGCCTCTTCCAACAGGCCTTTATCCACGTACTCAATGGCGGGCACAAACTGCGCCCCGCGGGTCAGCGGGCGGACATTGAACGCGCGGATCGTCGAAGACACCAGCCGGGGCACCTTGGACTGTGCGCCTTTTTCGCCGCGCGAGTTCCACGCCCCGAAGACCAGCGACGTGGGCGCGAAGGCCGCGAGTTCGGAACAATCCCCCCGCTCGACCGCGCGGAATGCCTCGTTGACCCGGTCCGACAGTTCCGAACAACGGATAATCGCATCGCCCGCCCGGTGGCCGGCGTCCAGCAGGTTGACGCGGTGCTCGCCGGCCGTGATGACAACCTGCGGCACCAGCGCGGCGTAGGGCTCTTCCTTGAAGATCGGCTCGATGCGGTTGGCCTGCGAGCCGACGCTGTCGATCAGGCAGACGTTCTCCTCCGCCCACGGCTGATCCCTGGTCGGCGGCGGGTCGATGTTGTACCCGCCCTTAAACCCATCACCCGACGCGAAGGTCGGCGGGAACAGTACGCCGTCTTCACCCTCCACCGGCATCAGGTGCTCGCGCAGCACCACCGCGGCCGGGCCCTGTCGGCCTTGCAGCCAGTTATCGAATTGATCCAGTTTGACGCTCATTGGGAAGCTCCTTGTGGGGTTGCGGGTAGGAAGGATTTGTGTTTTTTCTGATCTGTTCGGAAAGCGTTCTCGAAGCGATGGCCGGTGCCATCAGCAAGTGGCTTAAGCCCCGCTGTCGCGGCACAAGCGAGCAGAGGTGAAAGCGGCGAGTGCCATGTGTAGTAATCGAAGACACGACGCCGTTTCGTCGGTCTTGGGCGGAAACGCTGGAGCCCGACCAGGCACAGGAACTCGACGGCGGGGTAGGCGGCAGAGGTCATCTTCAAGCTGTCTGGAGAAAAGCCGATGTCAATCGGCTGGGCGTTCCAGCCGCGGCGGGCGTCGTAGTAAAACGGCTCGACTTTCTTTTTGGCATTGTCCGGGTCAAATACCACCGCGGCATAATCGAACGGCCGGTCATGCTCAGCCGCATCAATACATGCCGCTTTCATAGCTTGCGCGATCCGTACTCCGCGCATGCTGCCCGCCCAGACCTTGAGCCGACGGCCGTTCGCTTGCTCGTCTTTCCACCAGTCAAGCGTCAGGTCAAACGGTTTACCCAGCCACATTGGCGAGGCCGTTTCATCATCAGGGTCGAGCGCCAGCAATTCTGTCGCGATGATCGCACGCCAAAGCGCTTGGTGTGTCCCACCGCTATCAATGCAGAAAACCTGTCCATTAAACCACCCCTCCGCCCCGGGCCACATGCGATCGGCGAGTTCAAGCAACCCGCAGCAGGCGAAGAACTGGCCGGGGTTGGCCGGGTCGATCGGTAGCCGAATCGTCGGATTGTCATGGGTCGTCTCGCTCATGCCCGGGCCTCCGTCTCTGCTGTCTTGGCGTCTGATCCAGTCGTGTCCGGTTCGCTGGCCGCGCGGTCCGCAGCGCGAACCAGCGATTCGAGGTAGGCCAGGTGCCAGCGACCATAGCGTCGTTGCAGCCGCGCGTAGCGGCGCGGCGTCTCTGCGGCGAGAGCGCGTGCCGCGGCGTCGCGCCCGGGCTTGGGGTCGTAGCTTTCTTCTGGTGGCAAGTGTGGGCGGGCTCGGCCGTGGTGGGTGAGGATCAGGTGGATCAGCAGGTCTCGCGTCGGCTCGTCCATCGCGTTGAAAACCTCCGCGACAGGCCCGGCTTCGTCCAGCACATCCAGCGCCGAGCCGAACTCGTGGCGGTATCGGCTGAGTTGACCAGGCAACATCGCCCGCTTGGATTTCGCCAGCGGCTTGTCCATGTCGTGGTTACCGATCGACGCCTGCCAGACCGCCCGGTCTTTGCCCAGATCGTGCCAGGCTGCGGCGTGGATAACCGCCTGCGCCTCGCTGGGGCCAAGCCCGAGCCGGCCGACCATCTCTCGCGCGCATCGCTCGGCCAAGTCCAAGTGCTCTTGCAACAACTGATCGAAACGCGACCAGCGCGAGCCCGCGTCCTCGGCCGAGGCGGGGCGGACGTACCAATCCCAGTGCAGCAGCTCATCGTCCGCGTCCCCGGCCTGTTTCTCTGAATCCTGATCCTCGGGCAGTTCGACCCGCTTTACCCGCCGCATCTGACGGGTCACCTCAACCGGCGGCTCGACCCCCGGCTTGCTGCGACATCGGCCCAACCCCTCCAGCCAGTGATCCGCAACGTCGTACCCCGGCTCGCGGTGCGTTTCATACTTGGCTTTGCCGTCAAGCATCCCTTGCTCGGTCAATCCCCCGGCCCTCGCCGGCAGCAGGATCGTCGCTTCCGCAAGCTCGCGATCAAAAGCTTTTTTGTCCAACCCGGTCAACTGCGAGAGCGAGGTCACCTCCACCAGCCCGCGACCGCCCACGACCCAGACCGGCACATCATCGTCCTGTGCTTCGCCCATCCGCTTCCGCATCTTGCCCAGCGCCTCATAAACGCGCTCGGTGGTGTCCTGGAGCAGTTCGTTCGGCTTAAGGGGGTAGTCCGCAAGCAGCGCCGCGGGCGGATACTTCTCAAGCAGTTCCGGCGTGTGGATGACCTCGACCTCCTGCCGCCAAGCAACGGCCGTTCGTGGCGGCTCCCACTCCGCGATGCCGTGCAGATAGGCCGCGACGGGCGGGCAGCCGGGCAGCGCCGTGTCGGCCAAGGGAGGGGTGATGCTGGTCATCGACCAGTGGTCGAAAAGGATGCCGGACGTCTCCAGCATCCGCGGCGGGGGGCTGTAGGCCTCGGCACACGCCGCGCGGTCCAGTCGAGCCAGCGCCGCCGGGCTCGCATCGCCGTCGAGCTGTTGCAGGAGCGAGAGAGTCCGCCGCCGAGCCGCGTCGTACAGCACCAACCCCTTCTGATCGCCGGGTTTTTTCTTGCGCTCGGCCTGCTCAGCTTCTTCATCCGGCAGGTCGGTGGGACACACCACATCCACCTGTGCAACATGATTCTTCGGCTCGCCAAAGCGATTGACCCGTCCCAGCCGCTGGGCCATGCTCTCAAACGTCGTCAAGTCGCAGACCATGTGATCGGCCGAGAGGTTGACGCCCACTTCCCCGGCGCTGGTGGCGACGAGATAAACGGTGCCCTCCTGCGGCTCGATAGCCTCGGGCGATTCGCCGGGCATAAACCGGCGGAACACCGCGTTGGTCTTGACCAGTTGCTCGCGTTCCTCACCCCGCATCGTACCCGTCAGCGACTGCACCCGTGACGGGTCGCCTTTCTTCGTCTGCGTCGCCTTTTGCAATTTTTCTGCGATGCCTGCCGCATCTATGACCGAGCGCGCGAAGATCAGAACCGCCGAGCCATCAGAGTCATGCTCCAGGGCCATCTCGAGCATCCGGTCCACCGGCTTGTCATCGCACGGGTGCAGGTTCAGCCGCTTGGTCGCGTTGATCCGCTGAGCGACCAGCTCGTGTGCCTCATCGTCGGCCCTCAAGACAAAAGGCGTATCCGTCTGCGCCTCTGTCTCGGCGTCCCGCTCTTGCCGCACCGTTGCCGAAAGCTCCATCACCCGCATCGGCTGTCCGTAGCCAGTGCGCTCTTGCTCACGTTCCTGCTCGTGTGCCACCGCCGTAATCAGCTTCTGAAACGCCGGCTCCAGGTGCGACTCATCGTGGATCAGCAGCGCGTCCTGTCCGAGGAACCCCGCGTGCAGCGGCCGGCTCCTGAAGCCCAGGCCGTAGCCGGAGAACAGCAGGCGCGAGCCGATCATGTCCACCGTCCCGCAGATCACCGCCGGCCGCGACGGGTCGGCGGACCACTCACGGTTGTCGGCGAACTGGCCACGCAGCGTGCTGATGGCGAGCGGTGAGTCCTTGTCATCCGGCGGTGTCGAGCAAAGCCTGCTCAGCGTGTTGCGAAGGTCACACAACTCAGGCTTCTCGACGATGTTCTTTCGCAACCGCTCAACCTCGTTCGTCGTCTGATCCACCACGGTCCGCCGATTAACGACATAGACCAGTCGGCGGGGTACGCTCGCACCGTTTGCCAGCGCAATCAGCCAGATGGCGATGGCGTTGGTTTTGCCCAAGCCGGTGGGCAGGTTGCATGATTCGGGAATTTTGTCCTGCTTGAACCAGTCATGGAACAACGCTCCCTGCCACGGAAACGGCCGGTTGCCCGTTAAGGCCTCAAACTGTTGCGAAAACTCAGCCATTAGACATCCCCATATAATTCAGGACTCGAACCCTCAGCTAAATCCGCCCATCGTCTTGCCCGTAGCCGCCGCTGATTCGATTCGCTGATCGGCCGGCCTCTTGCTGCGGCCAGGCGGGCGTCTCGACGGGTTCGTTGTATGCACCACTGCCTCGCCCGGCCCAGCCACACTTCGGCCACCCCCCGGAAATGCGGCCGACCCCGAAAAGTTGGCCGGCTCATGCGATCCATCACCGGGCTCCTGCCTGATCCCGCGTCCTTGCGGTCCAGCCAAGCATACTGATGCCACTGACCACCTCCTGTCAGCCCGGGGAAAATAACTTGTTTGCACTCACCACGGAACGTAGAATGGAGCCGACGGGACTCGAACCCGCAACCATGCCACTAGGAATGGCCAGCTCTACCAATTGAGCTACGGCCCCTGAAGCCCGCCATCTGTTTCAGCAGATCGCGGGCTTCTTTCGTTTGTGCAATATAACCTGGGCTAACCCACATGTCAACACTAGCCAAACTCTACAACATGTTGACATGAGGCTTCGATTTGCTAGGATGAATCTCGCTGGGCCCCATTGAAGTTAGAGTTTGGCGAGTGTATCTGCTCGAATTCCCAGCACTTCCGCGTCCTTCGGGGCGCGGCCCCATTGAATCGCGGTCGGGTTAACGTCCGGCCGTGACTTTCGTGACGAGGCAATCCCATGTCCATGGAGAAAAGTCGATCGAACCGAAACTCAAACAGCCAGCGCCCGCTGGTCGGACCCGGCCATGTCGTCGCGGATGGGCACGAAGCTGCCGCGATTGGGCGAGATACCCTCCGGGAGCGTAACCCGTCGGCGATGCTGGCGGCCGTCGATCTCCATGACGATCACGGCCTGCGCGGGGGGGGAGTCGCAGAAAGTCGTCGGGATGATCCACTCGGCAGCGACTTGGTCCAAGTCGTGAATATGGCCATCCAATTCCATCCACAAACGGATTTTCGCGGAGCGGCCGACCTTGAACGGGGTGTTTGACATGTCGTCTTTCGATCAATCGTCCGTTCACAGGGCGCGGCTTTATTGCACCCGATACGACCTCCATATTGTAGATCAACCGGGACACGACGGCAACGATGGGTCGGTCCACGCGACCAATCGGTTCACCGTTGTCAAGGCGTTTGACCGACCTCGCAACTATGCACTGGAGGCCGAGGCCTACCGCCGACTGTGTGGGCATCAAGTTATCCAAGGGCATCATGTCCCTCAACTATTGAATCAGGACGCAACGTTGGGGGTGTTGGAGATGTCCGTCGTTCGCCGCCCCTTTCTCCTGGACTTCGGCAATGTCCGGCTGGACCAGCGGCTCGAAGACTACTGGTCCGACGAGGTGCTGGCGGAGCGGTGGGCGTACTGGGAATCGTTATTCGAGCCGGGACAGTGGTCGATGGTGTTGGCGATCTTCTACGAGCTAGGCCGCCAATACGGCATCTGGCTGGAGGACATTCACCCGGGCAACATCGGTTTTGCTGACGAAGAGACTCATTCGTAGCGTTTCGCCGTACGCTGGACCAGCGTTGCCACCCGGTTGGCCAGTTCCTTTGGTTCCCGCACTTGGGCATGTGGGCCGTAGCCCAGTACCCACCAGACGATTTCGTCCAGGCCGTCCACTTCGCAAC
>CAYYPN010000096.1:0-9539 GCA_964473545.1 uncultured Planctomycetaceae bacterium | reverse complement strand
CTGCACGACATGGGCGTGGTCATCCGCAAGGATCGGATCGCCGCGGCGGGCGTGCAGTTTCCGCTGGCCGAGGGCGATGACATCAGCCAGGAGCTCGGCTCGCGCCACCGCGCGGCGCTGGGGTTGAGCGCGGAGGCCGACTGCCTGGTGGTGGTAGTCAGTGAAGAGACCGGCGCGATCTCGCTGGCCGAGCGCGGGCAACTGGTGCGCAAGCTCAGCCCCGAGGCGTTGCGGTCGATGTTGCGGGCCGGTCTGTCGAGCACCGCCGCGGCACAGGTGATCGACCCTGACGAAGACCTGCTGGAAAAGGCCCCGCCCCCCGAAGGGCAGGGCAAGAGTTCGGATAAGGACAAGGGCAGGAACAAGAGCAAGGACGAGGACAAGACCGCGGCGTGAAGTTTTGGCCGCGGCGCTGCGGACCCGCGTGTGCGGATCCCCGCCATGGCTTGCCGGCTTGGCGCCGGCGAGCCATGACGGGGCATGGAGTTTGAACGACGGATGCGGATTGCCGGTTCCATTCAGACGATCGGGTTGACGACGTTGATTACGTTGCTGATCTGGTTGTATGCCGAGGGCCAGGACGTGCGGCGAGGCGAGCCGCGCCGGATCGAGCTGCGCCTGCCGGCGCGGGTGGGTCAGGACACCGTGATCGACTGGGCGGACGGTTCGGCGTCGAAAGCGGTGACGGTGGCGTTCAAGGGTTCGTCCGCGGCGCTGACCGAACTCGAAGCACACCTCGAGCCTTCGGGGGCGTTGCGTTTGCCGCTGACCGCCGAGCAGTTGCCGTCCGGGCCTCGGGCGACGCTGGATCTCAAGCCCTTGCTGGCGGCGGCGAAGCTCAACCCCGACGCCTCGACAAGCCGCACGATCGCCGACCTGGGCGTGAGTGTGGACACGGCCGACCCGGCGCAGGTGGACGTGTGGATCGAGAAGCTGGTCGAGCGCGAGTTGCGGGTGGTGTTTCAGCCGCCGGGCGTGGAGTTGGGGCCGTCGGTGACGCTCGACCCGCCGCGGGTGAACGTGACCTTGCCGCAGTCGGTGGCCGAGCGTCATGCGGCGAGTCCGGATGCGTTGTACCTCGAAGCGATGGCCCAGCCGGCGCAACTGGCGGACATGCCCGAGGGCGTGGCGCAGACGTTGACGCTGCGTCTGCAACCGGCGGGTGTGCTGGAAGGCTTGCGCCACATTCGTCCCGAGCAGCGCACGGCCGACGTGACCTTCACGGTGCGCGGGCAGACCGACTCGCATCAACTGAAGCTGGTGCCGGTGTGGTTGCGTGTGCCGCCGTCGGAGACGCAGCGTTACGACGTGGCGCTGGCCGAGGATTCGCGCGTGTTGTCGGAGGTGACCATCACCGGGCCCAAGGATCTGGTTGAACGGCTGCGTGCCGAGGGCGCCGATGGTCGCAACGGCAGCGGGACGAAGCTGCGTGTCGTGGCGGTGTTTTCGCTGACCGCGGACGACCTGGACCGGGGGATCACGAGCAAGCCGCTGAGTTGGATCAACATCGAGCAGGTCAACGCCGACGGCTCGACGCGGCTGTTGCACGCGGTGCCGCTGAACCCCGCGGCCCTGGGCGTCAATCAGGGCCCGACCCCGCCGACGTTCATCTCGTCCGCGGTGGCCGTGACCACGCCGACGCCGCGGGTGAGTTTCACGGTGACCCGGCGGAATCCATAGCGTGGACCCGATTGGGGGACCTGGCCAGGCGACGGTTGCGTTGCATCCGCCGCATGACGGGGCTTGGGGGGAATCAACTGATACAATGATGCTTTTGCCGTGACTTGAGCGAGGTTCGACGATGGGCGATGCGACGGTGATTGAAAATGTGGGCGCGTATTGCGAGGAACTGGCCGACCGGGCGGTGGCGGCGAGTCGGTCGCTGGTGCGGCTGGACGGACAGACGCGCAGCGCGATTCTGCTGGCGGTGGCCGACGGGTTGGAGCGGCAGACCGGGCAGCTTGTCGAAGCCAACGCCAACGACCTGGCCCGCGCCGGCGAGCTGGGGTTGACCGAGGCGATGACCGATCGCCTGCGGCTGGATGCGGCGCGCGTGAAGAAGATGGCCGACAGCGTGCGCCAGATCGCCGGGCAGGTCGATCCGGTGGGGCAGATCATCGAGGGCTGCGTGAGGCCGAACGGGTTGCGCCTGAGCAAGGTGCGATGCCCGATCGGCGTGGTGCTGATCATTTATGAAAGCCGACCGAACGTGACGAGCGACGCCGCGGCGTTGTGCATCAAGAGCGGCAACGCGGTCGTGCTCCGCGGCGGCAAGGAGTCGATTCACTCCAACACCGCCATCGCCGGGGTCGTGCGCCAGGCCGCCGCCGACCAGGGCGTCGATCCGAACATGGTGCAACTGGTGCAGACGACCGATCGCAGCGCGGTGGGGGCGTTGCTGCAGATGGCCGACCGGATCGACCTGGCCATTCCGCGCGGCGGCGAGTCGCTGATTCGCGCGGTGGTCGAGCAGGCTCACATTCCGGTTATCAAGCATTACACCGGCAACTGTCACGTGTACGTCGACGCCGGCGCGGCGCAACTGCCCGACGGGATGGTGCGTGAGATTTGCGTGAACGCGAAGACCCAGCGGCCCGGCGTGTGCAATGCCGCCGAGACGTTGCTGTTTCATGCGGATGTCGGCGCGTTGCAGGTCGAGGCGTGTCGCGCGCTGGCGGCCGAGGGAGTCGAGCTGCGCGTGTGCGAGCGATCGGCGGCGATCCTCGACGGGCACGTGGCCGACGGCCAGCTCGTACCCGCCACGGAAGAGGACTGGCATGCCGAGTACCTCGACATGATCTGCGCGATCAAGGTGGTCGATTCGATGGACGAGGCGATCGCCCACATCAATCAGTACGGCTCGCAGCACACGGACGCGATTCTGTCGGCCGACGTCCTGGCCGCGGATCGCTTTGTCAACGAGGTCGATTCGGCCGACGTGATGGTCAACTGTTCCACGCGGTTCAGCGACGGCGGGGAGTACGGGCTGGGCGCCGAGATCGGCATCAGTACCGACAAGCTGCATGCAAGAGGCCCGATGGGCGCGGCCGACCTGACCACATACAAATGGGTCGTCCGTGGCGACGGGCAATGCCGGTGAAGTGCATGACCGACTCACCGCGCCAAGCCGGTTCGGGTGTGTGGTGGTTCATGCGAGCCCTGGCGCTGTTGGGGCTGGCGATCGCGGGGTATCTGGGCTACATCCACATCGCGGCGCTGGCGGCGGACACGTCGGCGGCGGTGCCGTTGTGCGGCGGGCTGCCGCGGGTCGATTGTGAATCGGTGCTCAACAGCCGCTGGTCGATGGTGCTCGGCGTGCCCACCGCGGCGATCGGCGCGGGGGTGTACCTGGCGATGTTCGTGGCGCTGATGCGGCGATGGACCTGGCTGGCCATGACGCTGGCCGTTGCGATCATCGCGGCGGCGGGGTGGTTCACCAGTCTCCAGGCGTTCGAACTGGACACGTGGTGCAGTTACTGCATGCTCGACCACGTTGTCGGATTCGTGTTGGCGTTGATGGTGCTGTTGTATGCGCACCCCGTGCGAAGCGGCGCGGCTGCGCCGCGTTGGGGGGCGCGTCGCGCTGGCGCGGTTGGCCTGGGCCTGCTCGGCGGCGCGACCCTGATCGGCCTGCAACTCGCCGACTCGCCCGACTACATCGACCGCATCACCCTCCCCGCCGACCCCAACGGGCCATGGGTGGAAACCGACGACCCCGACGCGGGGTTGTCGCTGCTCGACGGCACGATGGTGCTCGACCCCGAGGCGCATCCGCGCCTGGGCCTGCCGATGGCCGACCGTTATATCGTTGAAGTCATCGACTTCATCTGTTCACGCTGCCGCGCGTTTCATCCGAAGCTCAGCGCGGCGCGGCGGGAACTGGGCGATCGCACGGCGGTGCTGATCGTGTTCAGCCCGCTGCATCCGGAATGCAACCGCTACCTCGACCAGGCGAACGAGGCGTATGCCGACTCGTGTGAACTGACGCGCCTGGCGGCGGCGGTCTGGCTCGCACGGCCGCGCCAATACCAGACCTATCACGATGCGGTGATGACCGCCGACCCTCCGATCGATGCGGCACGTGCGGCGGCCCGCGAGATCGTCGGGGCCGATCGGCTGAATGAACTGCTGGCCGACCCGCGTGTCGACCGTCTCATCGAGCGTGACGTGGAACTGGCGCGGCGCTTGGAATTGCGCGGCGGATTGCCGGGGTTGATCGTGGATGACGTTCGCTTCGCGGCGCTGCCGGAAGATGCAGGTACACTCGTTCAGATCATTCGTCAGGCACGGTCGCGCTAGCGCCGTGGTACAATCGTCGCACCTCAATCCCGGCTGGGGTGCTTGCGATGCCCGAAGATTCCGGTTGGTACTACCTGCGCGACGGTCGACAGCACGGCCCGATGTCCCGGGACGAGCTGCGCGCGTTGATCCGGTCGGGCAAGGTGGATTCGCTGGACTACGTCTGGCGCGAAGGTTCCAAGGAGTGGATGCCTGCGGTGCGCGTGGAGGGGCTGGTCGCGAATCCGGCCGGTGCGCCGCAGACCACGCCGCCGCCTTTGCCGACGACCAAACATGACCTGGGCACGCGCATCGCCCTGCCCGTCGGACGCAGCGCCTGGGCCATCGCCGCCGGTTACGCCGGGTTGTTCACCCTCCTGATCTTCCCTTCGCCGATTGCGCTGATTCTCGGCATCATCGCCGTCAATCACCTGCGGCGCAAGCCTCACCTTTACGGCCGTGGCCGGGCGTGGTTCGGCGTCGTCGCCGGCATCGTCGGTACGTTGTTGCTGTTGGTCGCCCTCAGCAGCGCGGCGTTGCAAAGTTAATCCGCATCGTCATCGCCGTCGTCGCCGAACTCCGCCGGTTCGATCGTGGCGGTCATCGAACCGCTGCAGCCGGCGACCAGCACGTCCGGGCCGAAGGCGTGGATCTGGTCACGCTTGAGTTCCGCGTGTTCCTTGGTGGTCGTCAGCACGATCGCCCGGTCCTGTTGGTGCACGCGATCGGCAATCTGGAAACCCTTCTCGATCGGATGGCCGAACAGCTTCTGCAACATGCCGATGACGTACTCGAAGCTGTGGTCGTCATCGTTGTGGAGCACGACGTGGAAGGGCGGCAGTTGCTTCGGCCGCTTGTCCTGATGGGGCGCGGTGCGCGTGGCGGTCGTGGTATCGGTCTGCTTCTCGATCATGCCGGCATTGTAGCCACGCCTCAACCGAATCACTAGAAACTGTATCGGACTGCGGCGTAGACGTTGGTGTTGTCCTCGAACTGGCCGAAGAAGGTCGTGTCGTTGGCGCCGACGAAGACGTTGCCGCCGACTTCGACTTTCCAGTGATCGTCCAGGTCATAACTGACGCGCGGGCGCAGGTACGCATCGCGGTCGCTGGGGCTGAAGAACACGAACAGCGACCATTCGAGATTCTGACTTCTCGTCAGCCAGGTCAGCCGGGTCGTCACGACGTGGCGCAACTCGTCGCGGCAGGCCGCCCCCGGAAGGGCGGTGCGTTCATACGCATCGTGATCCAGCGTCCATTCGAGGTAGTACTGCAAACCGAGGGTCAGGTCGGTGGCGATTTCGCGTTCGTAGCCGACGAGCCAGCGGGTCTGGCGGTTGGGGGTGAACGGCTCGTCGCCGCCGCGGTCGTCAAGCGAGTCGTAGTAGGCGAACTCGACGTTGGCGATGCCGTCGAGCAGCGGGCCGCGCACGCTCGCGCCATGCACCGCCAGCGGCGGAAACGTCGCCACGCCCGCCGCCGCATCGAACCCCCCCGGACTTTTCCAGTAACCGACGTAGCCATACACAGCCACTTCGTAGCCCCGGAAGTTGCGGTACAAACGCCACGCCCATTCGTCGTCGCTGAACCAGTGATCGGGACGATCGGGTTCGTTGACCGCGTCATCGCCGGCCACGCGCCCGAGCATCGGGTTGTAGTAGCTGACCTGGCGGCCATCGATGAAACGATCGGCGTCGAACGCCGGTGTGTACACCAGGTCCACATTCGCCAGATCGCTGAACAGCGACACCTTCACCGCATCGCTCGGGGCCTTGAGGTACTCCACATCCCGCCCGATGAGAAACGCGTTCCAGTCCTTGGGAAACAGGTCGTTGAGAAACAGCAGGTCGCCCGTGCCCCAGGTCAGAATCTGGCGGCCGAGTTTGACGTCCATGAAATCCAATGGTGATGCGCTGTACCACAGCTCACGCAGATCGACCGCCCCGCGCCCGGTTTCAAGCTGCGGCTCATGCCGATCGAGCAGCGGGTCGTACACGAAGTCGGCCGTCACCGTGAAGCGACCCAGCGCGTCAAAGTGCAGGTCGGTCCCCAACTGCAACCGGCCCTCGGCAATGCTGAGGTCGCTGGCGTGATCGTCGGTTTGCGTTCGCGCGCCGATGCGGGCTTCGTAAAACCCGCGCCACCGGAAAGGCGAAGCCTTTGCGGCCGGTTCCGCCTTGAGGGTCGAGGGTTGCGGCGCGTCGCCCAGTCCGGTGGGTAGCGATGGCTCGTCCGCCGGCGGCTCACCCAACCCACTTGGCAACGCCGGTTCCCGGGCGAAGGTTGTTGCCGATTGAATCGCCAGGACGCCAAGCGCGCCAAGACAGAGCAGAGGAATACAACAAAGCAGCTTTGTCTGGTCCCTTCTGGCGATCCCTGGCGATCTGGCGGTTGGTCCTGGCATCATCGGCATCACCTCAAGTACTGCATCGGCGCACGGCGCAGGTAGCGTTCGGTGAACAGGTCCCCGGGCAGGCCGACGTTGTATTTCACGCCGGTGTAGGTCAACGTTGTTTTACTGCCCGTGCGCAGGTCGTGCATCATCGAGCCGGTGACGGTATGGAACCCATCCACTTCCTCGACCTTGGTGGCGGTGTACTCGCGGTACTTGTTGCCGGCCGCGTCGTAGTACTCGGTCCTGACCGGGATGAACGTCTGCTTGTGGACCCAGGTGATGTAATGGTCGAACTCGACCTCGCCCGGTTTCCGGGGTGTGCTCTTGAGCTTGTAGTACGTGTCGGTCGTGTCGAGCAACTCGTGCGCATCGAGGTCGATTTGCCGCCCGGACACATCCTCGTAGTAAAAGTCCGATCCGACGAAACTGGTGCGCTTGTCGCCGGCGGCGATCCGCTTGACCAGGTCCAGCGCCGGCAGGTACAGCCAGCGGTCGTCATCCGACCCGATGTGCTTGTGCACCATGAACACCATCTTGTTCACGTCGGCCGGTCGATGGAAGTAGACGTAGAACATCTGTTCCCCGTCCACGTTCGGATCGTCCGCGTCGCGGCGCAGGATGGTGAACCGCCGTTCGCGCGTGCGGCCGTCGGAGTCGGTGATGGTCATCTGTACGTCGGCCCGACCGTCGTCGCCCTGGTAGTAGGCGACGTGGTTGGCCCTGGCGACGATCGGGTCGACGGTCAGGTCCTGGGCTTGCGCCAGGCTGACGGCAAACAGCAACGTCATGGCAACGGTAAAGGTTTTCATGATGAGACTCCCTTCCGGGGGCGGGGGAACATCCAGCGTTCGAGCAGTTGCAGCAAAGCGGGCAGGATCAGCAATGTCGCGGCCCCGGCGGCGAGCAGGATCAACGCGATGAACAGGCCCACCGTCTGTAGGGGGTGAGCGGCGCCAGCAGCAGGGGCAGGAACCCGACGCCGACGACGATGGCGTTGCGCGTAATCGCGCGGGCCGGTTCGCCGAATACCTGCGGGGCGGCCTCGCGCCAGGTGATGCCCTGTTCCAACACCATCTTTCGGCCACGCGCCAGAAAGTGAATCGCATAGTCGATCGCCAGACCCAGACTCAGCGAACTGAGCACCGCGACGGGCATGTCGTAGTCCTTGCCGATCAGCCCGATCAGGCCATAGATCAGTCCCACCGTGACCAGCAGCGGAACCATGCTCAGCATGCCCCACAACACCGATCGGAACAGCACCATCATCATGACCATGACGACGACGAAGCTGCCGAGGAACGCCCGGAGCATGCCGCTGACCATCTTGTCCTGCCAGACGACGTTGATGTAGGTCAGGCCGAACCAGTTGGCCTCCAGATCGTGCGGCGGGGGGTTGTCGTCAACGTAATCGGCGACCGCGGCGGTGACCGCCTGCATGTCGCGGTTGTCACCCGAGTGCAACTGCAACCAGAGGTTCGATCGGCGGAAGTGCACGTTCGGGTCGGAACTGTCGCGCGTGACGAACTTGTCCAGGTCCTGCGGGCGATGGCTGTTCTGATACTGCATCAACGTCTCGGCCACGATCCGGGGGTTGTCGGGGATGCGCATTTGATCGTCGCCGCCGCCCAGCAGTTCACGATGCACCGTCCTGACGATGTCGGCCAGGCTGTTGCTCTTGCCGACCAGGTGTTCGCCTCGCGCGTTGGTGATGGTCAGCAAGTACGCCTGCAAGGCTTCGATCCAGCGCAACACGTCGGGTTGCTTGAACAGCTCGTCACGCTGGGCTTGGGTTTCAATGAAGATGGCGACTTCATTCCACTCGTTGATGAAATTGGGGTCGGCCTGAATGTTGGCCTCGGCCCAACGGTCAAGGTTGCGTAAGATCATCAGGCGATCGACCGGCGCGTCGGCGGCCATGGCGTCGAGACGCTCGGCCAGTTGCTCGAACTGATCGGCGGCATACTCCTGGCCGACGCGGGTCTTCTCATCGCGTGCCTCGGCGGCAAGCTGCCGGATGGCGTTGCCGTCGAGCGTGGGATTCGTCGCCGGTTGAAGCTCGAGGTACGCCATGTACGTCCCGCCGAAGTGATCGTTGAGCACGCGGTCGGCCACGCGGATCGGGTGGTCGGCTTCGAACCACCGGGTGGGGTTGTCGTTGATGCGGATCTGGCTGATGCCATAGGCACTGACTGCGACGACGATTGCCGCGCCGGCCATGACCAGCGGGGCGCGTCGCACGGTGAACCGACCCACCGCCGGAAGGAGACGACCCATCCATCCACCCCCGCCCCCGGAATGACAAGCCGGACCTGAGTCCTCGAAGGGCCGGGTTCTGGCTTCGGCCAATGACGCCAGGCGTTTTTCGGGGATGAGCATGATCGCCGCGGGGATGAACGTGATCGTCCAGAACCACGCCAGCAGCACGCCCACGGCCACGAAGATGCCGAACACCTGCACCGGCGGGATGGACGTCAGCGCCAGCGAAATGAACCCCGCCGCGGTGGTCAGCGACGTGAACAGCATCGGGGCGAACAAGTGATGCATCACTTCGATGACGGTTTGCCGACGGTCTTGGGTCTTCGGATATCTGTCGAAGAAGTCGCTGATGATGTGGATCGCATCGAGCACCGCGATGGGCATGATGAAGATCGGGATCATCGAGCTCATGATGTGGATGGTGTTGCCGCTGATGACGAGCAGGCCCATCGTCTGGGCCGCGGTGGCGGCGGCCATGACCATCGGCGCGACGATCAGGGACAGCTTGCGGAAGAACACCCACATGAGCAGGAAGATGACCAGCCCGGCGACGGGGGCGCTGATGGCCATCTGCTTGAACATCTCCACCCCGAACGTGTCCTCGGCCACGG
>CAYYPN010000095.1:0-9571 GCA_964473545.1 uncultured Planctomycetaceae bacterium | reverse complement strand
TGAAGGTGATCGCATCGACGCCATTGAGCACGGCGAGGTAGGCGCCGATGTAATGCCGAACCGATTCGATGAACACCTCGATGGCGAGTTGGGCGCGTGGGTCGTCTTCGGCGGCGGCGGCTTCGAGGTCGCGCATGTCGCCGCTGGTTCCGCTGATTCCGAGCAGGCCGCCTGAATGACTCATGCGGTCGAGGGCGCTATCCACATCGATGCCGGCGGTGCGGAGTTTGAGCAGGGCGTAGATGTCGATGTCGCCGACGCGCGACGCCTGCGGCAGGCCGGTCTGCGGGGTCAGGCCCATGCTGGTGGCGACGCTTTGGCCATCATCGATCGCACAGATGCTCGACGATCCGCCGAGGTGGCAGTTGATAATTCGCCGTGCCTTGGGGTCGAGTTCGGGCAGGCGCGATGCGATGTAGCGATGCGATGCGCCGTGGAAGCCGTAGCGGCGGATGCCCAGTTGGGTGGTCCATTCCCACGGGATGGCGTAGGTCTGGCGGGCCTGGGGGATCGTCTGGTGGAAGGCGGTTTCGAAGGCGGCGACCTGCGGGACGCCGGGCAGTTGTTGTTCGAACGCCTGCATCGCGGCGATGTAGGGCGGGTTGTGGGCGGGCGCGACGTCGGCGAAGCGCTGCATCGTCTCGATGACTTTTTTGCTCACGCGCACCGCGCCGCTGATGGGCCCGCCGTGGACGGCCTTGAAGGCGACGGCGTCGGGTTGCCCGGCGAGCGCGCCGAGTTCGCCGAGCAGGCGCATGTGCAGGTCGATCGCCGCGGCGTGATCGGGGAACGCGGCCTGCCCCCCCTCCTGGCGGTCGCCGGCCGTGACCTGCCACCGGCCTTCACCCGGGCCGCCGATGCGATCGGCCGACCCGCGCGCAAGCTCGGCGTCACCGCGGCTGAATTCAAACAGCCGATACTTGAAACTGGTGCTGCCGAGATTGACCACGAGGATGCGCATGGGGCGTCAGAAGTTTTCGATCAGCGACTCGGCCGGGCGGGCGATGACGTGGGCGGCGACGAGTTCGCCGGCGCGGGAGGCGGCTTCGGACGCGGCGTCGACCGCGGCCTTGACCGAGCCGACGTCGCCCTGGAATATCGCCGTCACGTACGCCCCGCCGATCGGGATCGTCTTGACGAGTTCGACGTTGGCGGCCTTCATCGCCGCATCCAGTCCTTCGACCAGGCCGACCTGGCCACGGGTTTCGATCATTCCCAATGCATTCATGTTGGATACTCCGTGAGTGGGGTCCGGGTCGGGTCACTTGCCGGCGGACTTTTTCGCTTTGGGCAGGAGGTGGTGGAGGTCTTCGTGGGGGCGGGCGATGACGTGGGCGCTGACGACTTCGCCGACGCGCCCCGCCGCTTCGGCGCCGGCGTCAATCGCCGCCTTGACCGCGGCGACGTCGCCGGCCACGAAACTCGTGACCATGCCCGAACCGACCTTGTCCCAGCCGACCATCTGGACGTTGGCCGCCTTGATCATCGCGTCCGACGCTTCGATCAACGCCACCAGCCCCTTGGTCTCGACCATTCCTAACGCTTGCTGTGCCATTTCAGGACTCCGCTGTTGTTGCTTGCGCCGAGTGCATCGACCTCGGTCGCCTTTGTTGCTCAGCCACGCAGCCACTGAGCATGAAGCCACGAAGGCGAGCGGGCGTGCCGCAGGTCTTCGTCGCTTCGTGGTCGTGTGGTTTCGCGGCGCTTGTCATTGGATCAGTTCCATGCGCGTGGCCGACCCGAGGTTGCAGGCGTTGCCTTCGTCGGTGTCGATGTGGACTTCGAGTTTGACCCTGGGGTTCACGCGGACTTTGAGGTTATCGAAGGTCAGGCCGCACGGCCCGTCGATATTGAGTTTCATGTGGTCGGCATCGCCGACGCCGAAGTGGGCCGCATCGTCGGGGTGCATGTGGACGTGGCGTTGGGCACGGATGACGCCGCGATCCATGTTGTACGCGCCGTGTGGTCCGACGAGGACGCAGCCGGGGGTCTGGTCGTGGTTGCCGCTGATGCGCAGGGGCAGGTCGATGCCGAGGAAGACGCCGTCGGAGTAGCTGAGTTCGACCTGGGTGTAGTCGCGGACAGGCCCGAGGATGCGGACGCCGGGGATCATGCGATTGCGCGGGCCGATGATGTTGACCGTCTGCTCGCTGGCGAACTCGCCGTCCTGGTAAAGGGCCTTGAGCCGGGTCAGTTGGGCGCCGGGTCCGAACAGCGCGGCGAGTGCCTCGGGGGTGACGTGGACGTGCCGTGCCGAGACGTTAACGACCAGCGGATTGGGCCCGCCGTTGTGGGAAGCGGGCGCGAACCGTCGGCCGACCGCCCCCCACTGGCTGCGGAGGACCTGGCGGACGAGTTGTTCGACCTGGTCACGGGCAAGGTCGGGGCTGGCGGTGATCATGAGAACGCACACCCAATATCAATCATTATCATGCAAAATCTACCATTTGCTTTCACAAAACGCAACCATCAGGGCGCAAATTACCAGAAATATGCCAGGGGAGGGCTTGGCGCAGGGGGCAACCAGACCGCTTAAGCGATTTCAGGACATGGGTTTAACGTAAAATAGCCACCCTTCAGGATCGTGCGTCAAATCCAGAAGGCAATGGTGGTCCAGATAAACAGCCAGATGATGCGTCGTCTCACTTTGCTGACCCTCTGGGGGCCAAATATACCCCACGGCCCCCGCTTGGCCAAGAATATAACTGCGGCGGACGTTAAAGTCGCGCCGAAGTCGCGGCTCGAGTCACCCGATTGTCATCGCAACATCCCCCCGAACCGCTCGGCGATCTCAGCGCACCCCGCGGTTATTCCTGCTCGTCGAACAACCCATCGAGGGCCGCACGGATCGTGTCGACGTCGAACCCGCGCCGGCCCAGCAGGGACCAGAGCCGGCGTTGGCGCGTGGCCCGGTCGCAGCGCTGCATGGCCGCGGTCCGCAACCGTCGCTCGGCCAGGTCACGGGCCTCGGCCACGAGGTCGCGCTCGGCCAGTTCCTCACCCAGCAACCGGTCGGCCAGCTCGCGCGGGACCTTCTTCTGCGCCAGCTTGTGACGCAGCAGCCGCGCCCCCGCCGGCTTGCGCTGCAACTCCGCCCGCACCACCAGCCGACCGAACGCGTCATCATCCAGCAAACCCCGCTCGCTCAGCCGCCCCACCACCCCATCGATGTGCTCGGGATCGTACCCCTTGCGCGCCAATCGCTCGGCCAACATGCCCCGGCTCAGCGCCCGCCGCCCGATCATCCGCATCGCATCGCGCATCGCCTTGTCCTTCGCCGCCGCCTCACCGACGCGCTCGGCCAGTTCCTCCGTCCAGTCCATCCCCACCGCCAGGCCCAGCGCCTTGACCGACGCGTCATTCAACGTGGCGACGACCTTGCCCCCGGCCCGAATCGTGTGGCGTGCCGGATCGTTCCTCGTCGGCTTGATGGCGGTGATGTGCTGCATGACATGAAAGGCTGCGTGCTGAGCCGCAAGCGGCTACTCGATGCCGATCTTCGGGCAATCGTTGTCGACCGGGCAGTTGTCGCAGTCGGCTTTGCGGGCGGTGCAGATGCGGCGGCCGTGCCAGATCAGCAGGTGGCTGAGCATGGTCCAGTTCTTCCGCGGAAACAGCGCCATGAGGTCGCGTTCGATCTTGTCGCCGTTGGACTGTTCGGCGAAGCCCATACGGTTGGCCAGGCGTTTGACATGGGTATCGACGACCACGCCGACGTTGATGTCGTAGACGTTGCCGAGGACGACGTTGGCGGTTTTGCGGGCGACCCCCGAAAGTCGGGTCAATTCCTCCATGGTGCGGGGCACGTGGCCGTCGTGTTCGTCGACGATGGCCCTGGCCGCGCCGCGGATGCTCTTGGCCTTGTTGCGGTAGAACCCGCAGCTCTTGATGATTTTCTCGACGTCGGCCTGTTGGCTCGCGGCAAGGTCTTCGACCGTCGGATACTTCTCAAACAGCTCGGGCGTGGTCATGTTGACCCGCTCGTCGGTGCACTGGGCCGAGAGGATCGTCGCGACCAGCAGTTGGTAGGCATTGTCGTGTTCGAGCGCGCATTCGGCGTCGGGATAGGTCTTGGCGAGCTTGCGGTAGATGCGGCCGGCGCGCTTCTTGAGCTGCGGATCGGGTGGCGCGGGTTTGGCGGAACGCTTGGCGGCCATACCTAGATCTCGTATTCGGGTGACGGGGCGTCCTTGCGCGGCGGCGGCGACTCGCCTTCATCATCCAACAGGACGTTGTCGGCGTCGATGGAATGGCCGATCAGGTCGCGCGCCCGGCGCAGGGCAGCCTTGGCGCTGGCGAACACGCCGTATCGCGTTTCGAAGATGTTGTCCTCGCCCACGAGTTGTGCCAGGCCATACGCCCGCAGTTTCTCGTGCATGTCCTCGGTCACGCCGCAGAGCAGGATGTATCCGTTGCGGTCGTGCATGGTGTTGACGAACAGTTCGAGCACGTTCAACGCGGTGGCGTCGATCATGTGCGTGCGTTTCATCCGCAGGACGACCACGCGCACGCCGGACCCGGCGGCGCGCGTGAGTTGCTCGTGCAACTCGTCGGCTACACCGAAGAACAGGTCGCCTTCGAGCGAGAGGAACACCACCGACCGCTCGCCGGTGGAGTCGGTGATCGGCCGCTCCTGGAAGGGACCGCCCTGGGCGCGGACCATTTCGGACATGTGCAGGCGGCTGGCCCGGCGGAGGTACAGGGCGAGGTTGAGCGCGACGCCGACGAACACCGCGTATTCGAGGGGGATGAACAGCGTGGAGGCGAACGTGGTGATGCAGACGATCGCATCGGCGCGGTTGGTGCGGCACATCTGGTTGAACGCCCGCCAGTCGATCAGCCCCCAGGCAATGACGAACAGCACCGCGGCCAGGGCGGCCATCGGGACGTAGCGGGCATACGACCCGAAGAGCACGAACACGATGGCGACGAAGACCGCGTTGAACACCCCGGCGTAAAGCGTCTTCGCCCCGGCGTAGTAGTTGAGCGCCGAGCGGCTGAAGCTGCCGGACCCGGGGATGCACTGGAAGAAGCTGGAGGTGAAGTTGGTGAAGCCCTGGCTGAGCAATTCCTGGTTGGCGCTGATGCGCTGGCCGGTCTTGGACGCGATGGTCTGGCCGATGGAGTAGGTCTCCATGAGCCGCAGCACGGTGAGGGCCAGCGCCCCGCCGAACAGTTCATGCGCTTCGAGCAGGTCGATGTTCGGCATCCTGAACGACGGCAAGGCCGAGGGCAGATTGCCGACGAGAAACAGGTCGCCGACGCCGGTCTGTCGATCCAGCGGATCCCAACCGAGCAGGTAGACCGCCGCCCCGGTCAGGACCACGGCGATCAGCGGACCCGGCACGAGACGATGCAGCTTGCGGGCGCCGATGACGACGGCCAGCGCGCCGACGCCGATGACCACCGATTCCCAATGGACCTGGTCGAGAGCCGGGACCAGTCCCTTGAAAATACCGATCAGGCCGGGCCAGGCTTCTTCGGGGGAGACCTTGGCGGGGGCGACGCTGAGCAGGTTCTTGATCTGCTTGGCGGCGATGAGCACGCCGGCGCCGGCGGTGACCCCGACGATGACCGATCGGCTGACGTAGCGGACGAGTGTGCCGAGGCTCATCGCGGCCATGCCCATCTGCATGAGGCCCTTGATGAAGGTCAGGGCGATGACCAGCGTGAGAAACGCTTCCTTTTCCTCGGGGGTGGTCGGCTGGCCCACGATGCCGGCGACGGTGGCGAACACCAGCAGGCTCTGCGTATTGATCGGGCCGACCGAGAGGAACTTCTGGCTGTTGAACAGCGACCCGATGAGGCACTGGATGATGACGGTGTACAGGCCGTATTGCAGGGGGACGCCGGCGATTTCGGCGTAGGCCATGGACTGGGGGATGGCCACGGCGGCGACGGTCGCACCGGCCACGACATCGGCGCCGGCCTTGGCGGGGGTGTAACGCCGCGCCGCGTCCCACGGCTGGCGTGCGATCCGCCTCACACTCACCACGGCTTCGTCAACAAGTGCTCTCATAGGCGAAGCTCGCATCGTAGCAACTCCCCCCCGAAGGTGCAGGGCCACGCCGCCGGACTTGACTTTGCCCACAAAGCGATAGAATTGGAGTGCCATGACACGCGATTACTACGACATTCTGGGCGTCAGCCGCAACGCCGACGACGCGGCGATCAAGAAGGCCTACCGCCGCCTGGCCAAAAAGTTTCACCCCGACGTCAACAACGAACCCGAGGCCAAAACCCGGTTCGCCGAGGTCCAGGAAGCGTACGACGTGTTGTCGGACAAGACCAAGCGGCAGCGGTACGACCAGTTCGGCCATGCCGGGGTCCATGCCGGCGCGGGCGCCGAGGGCGGCGGGTTCGGCGGCGGGTGGCGACAGACCAACACCGGCCCCGGCGGGTTCAGCTTCCGCGGCGGCGAAGGCGTCGATCCGTCACAATTCGAAGACCTGTTCAGTCAGTTCTTCGGCCACGGAGGAAAGACAGGCCCCGGAAGTCGACGCGCCGGGGCCGCCGGCTTCGGCGGCGCGCGGGCCCGACCCCAGCGCGGCGCCGACATCGAACACACCATCACCGTCGCCTTCGACACCGCCGCCAAAGGCGGCACGACCAGCCTGCGCCTTTCCGGGGGCGGGGGCGAGGGCGGGGGCACTTCCGCGGGTGATCAGACCCTCGACGTGAAGATCCCCAAGGCCATCGCCGACGGCGCCAAACTCCGCCTGCGCGGCAGGGGCCGGCCTTCGCCGACCGGCGGGCCGAGCGGCGACATCATCCTCACCGTGCGCGTGGCCGCGCATCCTTACTTCCGGCGCGACGGTCTGGACCTGGCGGTCGACGTGCCGATCAGCATCGACGAGGCGGTGTTCGGCACGACGGTCGAGGTGCCCACGCTCAACGGCAAGGCGACGCTGAAGGTCCCGCCCCGCACGCCCGGCGGCCGCAAGCTCCGCCTCCGCAACGCCGGCCTCGAAGACCCCAGGGGCCACAAGGGCGACCTTTACGCGGTGATGCGCATCGACGTGCCGACCGAACTCACCGACGAACAGACCCAGGCCCTCGAAGCGTTGCGCGGCAAACTGCCCGACCCCCGGAAAGATGTGAAGTGGTGAACGCAATAGCCGGCACCAAATGCAACGCACCCGTATGGACCTGGTGCCGGATCACGTCCATTGATGAGTAACGTTGCCACAGCGCATGCGAAGGCGTCCGGCACCAGGTTTGGTGCCGGCTATTCGTGGCGCGGATCACTCATCGGCCGACCAGGCGGCGGCGCGGATGTCGCGGGGGGGCAGGCCCAGTTGCTGGCGGACGAGGCGTGAAAAGTGGTACGGCGTGCTGAAGCCGACCTGGTAGGCGATCTCGCTGATGCTCAGGCCGGTCTGGCGCAGCAACTCCGCGCCGCGCTCGACGCGGCAATGCCAGAGGTACCGCATGGGCGTGTGGCCGGTGTGTTTGCGGAACAGGCGAACCAGGTGATTCTCCGACACGCAGGCGGCGTCGGCGATGTCGGCCAGTTCGAGCGACTCGGTCAGATGTTCGTGAATGAACCGTCGCGCGCGGCGGACCGCTTCGGGGGCGGGCGGTGTGCGGTCGCCGGTGCGCGCCGCTTCGACCCACGCACAATAAAACGCGGCCCCCAGATGCAACAGCCACCCCGATGCGGCGGCGTGCACACGCGGCGTAACCTCGGGTTGCTCGGCGCGACCCGGACCGGCCTCGGCCAACCCCAACTCCATGATGCGCTGCATCCGGCGGGTCAATGCCAGACAATCCGGCAACCGGCGCAGCGCGGCGGTCAACGCCCGCGGCATCCGCTCGAAACTCAACGCCACCCAACTGTGCACGGTCGGCTGATCGTCGGCGAACCGGAACACCTCCCGCCGCCCCGGCCGCAGACAAGCGACCTCCCCCGCGGAAACCGGGACCCTGCGGCCGTCGACTTCCACCTCGGCGTGGGCGGAGTCGACGATGAAAAACTGCAACTCCGGCTGCACGCGCGGGCCCAGCCGACCGCCCGGCGGGTAGGCCACCTCGCCGAACACCGCGCGCCTCGGCATGGCCGGTAGATCAATATCAGACATTTTTTCATTGGATGCAGGCATGGTCAGGCGTACATGATGGGGTAGGATTGAACGGACGGCAAGGCCTGGACACCACGCCGTCGCAGGAGCCACCGATCATGAGCACGATCCAGACGATGGACGCCGGACGTATCACGTTCACTTCCGAGGGCATCGGGCCCGAGGCGGCGCGGTTTTACGCCGACAACGGGTTCCTTATTGTCGAAAGCGCGCTGAGCGCCGACGAGGTCGACGAACTGCGGCGGGATACGATCGCGATCTGCCGCGGCGACCACGGCGCGTACAAGGGCTGGGTCGGTCCCCACGACGGGCAGACCGACGACGAGGTGATGAAGCAATACCTGTGCATTCACTTCCCGCACAAGTGCAGCGACGTGATGCGAAAGTACCTGGCCCATCGCGCGATGGTCGACGTGCTGACGAAGATCATCAGCCCGAACGTCAAGTGCATGCAGTCGATGCTGTTCATCAAGGCCGCGGGCAAGCCCGGACAGGCCTGGCATCAGGATGAGTACTACATCCCCACGCGCGACCGCAGCCTGGCCGGCGGGTGGATCGCGCTGGACGAGGCGACGACCGACAACGGCTGCCTGTGGGTCATCCCCGGCTCGCACAGGCACGGCGTGCTCTGGCCCCAGCGCGAACACGCCGACCGCCGCTTCGACTGCGCCGGTGAGTCGTGGCAGCACCCCTACAGCGATGACGACGCGATCCCGGTCGAAGTGCCGGCCGGGTCGATCGTGTTCTTCAACGGCTACCTGCTGCACCGGTCGCTGCCGAACACGCGAACGACCGGCTTTCGGCGATGCCTGGTCAACCATTACATGAGCGCCGAGTCGCTGTTGCCGTGGCGGAGCGCGACCGAGGTCAAGGGATCGATCGCCACCGCCGACCACCGCGACATCGTCATGATCGCCGGCAACGATCCGTACGGATGGAAGGGCACGGAAGACCTGGCCCGCCCCCACGTCCGCCCCAGCGGCGAAGGCGGCTGCGCCGGGTCCGCTACTGCGCAGCGGAAGGATCAATGATCAATGGCAAAGGTCAAATGCCCGGTTGCGTGAAAGGTGACGCGACCGGGGTTTTGCCATTTGCCATTTGAATTTTGCCATTCCACCAGCGTACGGAGTACGCTGGTGGCCATGCACAAGGCGGTCTTTCTCGACAGGGACAACACGCTGATCCACAACGACGCCGACCTGGGCGACCCGGCGGAGGTCAGGCTCATCCAGGGCGCCGCCCCGGCCGTGGCCAGCATGCGCGGGCTGGGGTACAAGATCGTCGTCGTCACCAACCAGGGCGGCGTCGCCCGGGGCCGGTACAGCGAAGAAGACGTTGAAGCGGTGCACGAGCGTCTGGCCGAGCTGCTCAAGGCCCAGGCCAACGGCGCGATGGTGGATCGGTTTTACTACTGTCCGTTTCATCCCGAGGCCACGGTGCCGCGGTATCGGCGTGACCATCCGTGGCGCAAGCCCGCACCGGGCATGCTG
>CAYYPN010000094.1:0-9581 GCA_964473545.1 uncultured Planctomycetaceae bacterium | reverse complement strand
TCGACCGGTTGGCATTGACCGGCGAAGGGGCGGCATTCGTGCGCGACACGATCAACCTGCTCAAGGATCGGGCCATTCGCCGCCGCCTGCTCGCGATCGCCGACGAGCCGAACGGCCTGCCGCCGATCGACCTGTGCATGCGGCGCATCCTCCCCGCGCTGCCCGCGCAGGTGAAGGACGCCGAAGAGCAGAAAATCCTCCGGCGCAACTACCAGACGGTGCGTTCGCTGATGCACCTGCGCAGCCAGACGCTCGCCTCCGACCGGTCTGACGATCCGGTGGCCATGCACACGCCGCTGTGGCCGCTGACCGAAGTCGCGGCCGGTGTCGGATCGGTCACCTACGAAGCCGACCCGGACGGCCACGTGCGTTCGGTTCCCCTGTGGGTCAGTGAAGACGATCGGCTGTACCCGCACTTCGCGCTGGTCGTCGCCTGCCGCTTCCTCGACATTCCGCTGGAAAACGTCCGCATCACCGACGAGGCGACGATCATTCCCGATGTCCCCCTGGCGAACGGGTCGCGGCGCGACGTGCACATTCCCATGCTCGAGGCGCGCAACGGCGACGGCTGGAACCTCGCCCACGACCGGGCGATGATCCCCTTCCCCAGCGACGCGACCCGCTGGGAGCACATGTACGACCCCACGGGGCAATCGCGCGGCCAGCACATCTCCATCGGCCGCCTCGTCGAAGCCCCGGCCGAACGCGCCGACCTGGCCCACCAGCAACTGCAGGCCGACCTGCACGCCGCGGCGATCCTCAACCAGCCGATGCTCCAGGCGTTCGGCATCGCCGGGTTGCAGGCCGACTATGTCCCGCTCATCGAAGCCCGTGAGCAAGGCACGCTGACCACCGAACAGATCGACCGGCGCCGCGAGCTGCGCCGGCGCATCCTCGACAAGGCCGACGAGGTGCTGGGCATGTTCGAGGGTCTGACCGATCTGGCCGAGGACGAAGCGGCGCTCAAGGAGTCGCTGGAAACCCACGCGCCGTTTTTGCAGTTGCACATGACCGAGGCCCGGCGCGGCCGCCAGGCCATCACCGCTTACGAAAACGCCCTCCGCGCCCAGGTCAACGGCGCCGCCTGCCTGATCGGCTGGACCGCGACCGGGTCGATCGCCGACTTCGTGCCGACCTGGATGGATGAGCGCACGCCGGGGGTGGTCATCCACGGCGCGGTGCTCAACGGGATTCTGACCGGGCACTTTGTCGATCGTTCGCCGGCCTGGTTGGACGTGTTGATCGTCCTGCTGGTCGGGGCGCTGGTGAGCCTGATCGCGGCGCGGTTCGCGCCGATCAGCGCACTGCTCGTGGCGGTCGGGTTGTTCGCCTTGTACTTCCTGCTCAACGGGATGTTGCTGTTCGATACGCTGGACGTGCGGGTCGCCGCCGCCGGTCCCGCGGCCGCCGCGGGGCTCGCCTGGGTCAGCGTCACCGTCTATCGACTCGTCCTGGAACAGCGCGAACGCGCCCGCATCACCAAGCAGTTCAAGAACTACGTCTCCCGCGACCTGGTCGACCTCATCGTCGCCGACCCGACCCTCATCAAGCAGGGCCGGCACGAGTTGACCTGCATGTTCAGCGACATCGCCGGGTTCACCAGCGTCTCGGAAAAGCTCGGGCCCGAACAGACCATCGAACTGCTCAACGAGTACCTGCGCGCGATGACCCAACAGATCATGGCCGGCCGCGGCACCGTGAACAAGTACCTCGGTGACGGGATCATGGCCTTCTGGGGCGCGCCCCTCGACGACGACCAACACACCCTCAACGCCTGCCGCTCCATGCTCCAATGCATCAAGCAGATGGATGCGCTGGGCAACGATGAGCGTTTCCGTGATCTGCCAAGGCTGTTCATGCGCGTGGGCATCGCCACGGGGCCGATGATGGTCGGCGACTGCGGCGCGCCCCCCGAACGCAGCGACTACACCGTCATCGGCGACACCGTCAACCTCGCGGCGCGCCTCGAATCGTCGAACAAGCAGTTCGGCACGCAGGTCCTGCTCAACCGCCGCACGTATGAACTGGTCCGCGAGCACGTGCTGGCCCGGCCGATCGGGCGCATCGTCGTCGTCGGGCGCGACCAGCCCGAGCCGGTGTACGAGTTGCTGGCGATGTGGGAGAACGCCACCGACGCCCAGCGCCGCTTCGCCACCGACACCGCCAAGGCCGTCGAGGCTTACGTCAACCGCGATTTCGTTCAGGCCGGCCGGTTGTTCGAGCAACTCGCCGCCAACCATGATGAATCGAAACTGATCGCCCTCTACCGCGAACGGTGCCGCACCTTCGCCGAGCAGGGCCCGCCCGACGATTTCCAGGGCCAGATCGTCCTCACGGAGAAATAGGTTTCAGTTTTCGGATTTCAGGTAAGGAACAAGCCGGACCGAAGTCCTCGAAGGTCCGGATCCTGAAAACTGAAAACCGCAAACCCCAACCGTTACAATACCGCCGTCCCATTCTTCATCGACCGACCTTACGTGTTCATACTCGCCGCCTGGCCATATCAACTGACCGACCTGCCGCTGTTGCTGATGCTGCCGGCGTTGCTGGTCGCTTCGGGTTTTTTCAGCGGGTCGGAAACCGCGCTGTTCAGCCTGTCCGGCGCCGACCGCACGCGCCTCGCCCGCCGCGGGGTCATCGGGTCGTTGCTCGATTCGCTGCTGCACGACACGCAGATGCTCCTGATCACGTTGATGTTCGGGAACATGACGACCAACGTCACCTACTTCGTGGTCAGCTCGGCGTTGGCGCTGAAGCTCGACCCGCAACAGCACGCCGCATGGATCGTCCCCGTCACGCTCGCGCCGCTGCTGTTGATCATCATCTTCGGCGAGGTGCTGCCGAAGATGGTCGCCAACCTCGCCCCTTCCACGTGGGTGCGGACGACGGTGATGCCGCTGTTCGCGATTCACCGGGTGATCGGCCCGCTGCGGGTGATCCTTCAGGCCGGCGTGATCGCCCCGCTCGGCCGGCTCATCGCCCCGTCGAGCAAGCCCGCCGCCCTCAGCGCCGACGAACTGCGCGCCCTGGTCGAGCTCAGCGAAGACCGCGGCGTCATCGACGCTTCGGAAGAACAGATGCTCCGCGAGGTCGTTCGCCTCAGTGAATTGAAGGTCCGCGACATCATGGTCCCCCGCGTCGACGTCAAGGCCGTCCCTTTCAACGTCACCGCCGGGCGACTGATCGAATTCATTCAGACCGAAGAGGTGACGAAGATTCTGGTCCACGCCGGCGACCTCGATCACGTCGAAGGCGTGATCTACGCCAAGCAGGCCCTGCTGGCCCGGACGACCAACGACGCGTTCGATCCGTCGAAGCTCGTGCGGCGTGTGCGGTTCGTGCCCGAACTGCAACGGGTCGATCAACTGCTCGAAGAATTCCGCAAGAGTCGCACGCACCTGGCCGTGGTCGTCGACGAGTACGGCGGCACGGCGGGCCTGGTCACGCTCAAGGACGTGGTGGAGCGCATGGTCGGCGACTTGGACGTCGAAGGCCCCGACACCGACGACGACGAACCCCGGGCCGAGCAACTGGACGCCGGGCGCTGGCGTGTGCCGGGCGCGTTGCCGGTGGCCGACTGGGTCGGCATTTTCGGCCGGGCCGACATCCCGGCGCGGGTGGCGACGGTCGGCGGGCTCGTCGCCGCGCTGCTGGGGCGCATTCCGAACGTCGGCGACACCGCCCACATCGGCAACGTCACCCTGCGCGTCGACGCCATGGCCGGCCAGCGCGTCGGCTGGGTCGAGCTCAGCGTGCTAACCCCCGCCGACAAGCCCGCGGAGGGCGAAGCATGATGCTCACCCTCGCTTACAATCTGACGCCGACCGAGACATCGCTGTGGGCGCTGCTGGCGTTTGTCGGCATGGTCGGGTCGGCGCTCTACAGCGGGCTCGAAACCGGGGTGTATCGGCTCAACCGCGTGCGGCTGCATCTGCTGGCCCACGAGCACAAACCCCAGGCCTTGCGCTTGAGCCGCATGGTCCGCAACCCCAACCGCACGCTCGGCACGCTGCTGATCGGCAACAACATCGCCAACTATGCCTCGAGCTTCGGGATCACCGCGCTGCTCGAAGGCGCGGGCCTGGGCGACTGGCAGGTCATCCTGGTCGTCGCGGCCATCCTCACCCCCCTGCTGTTCGTGTTCGGCGAGGTGCTGCCCAAGGACCTGTTCCAGAATTACACCGACACGCTGACCTATCGCTTCGCGGCGACGCTGCTGTGGACCCAGCGCCTGGTCATGGCCTGCGGGTTGCTGCCGTTGATCGACCTGATCTCGCGGCTGATCACGTGGTTGTTCGGCTCGAAGGTCAAGGCCCGTCTGACCCTGCACCCGCGCCGCGTCATGGCCAGGCTCGTCCAGGAAGGCGTCGGGCACGGCCTGCTCAGCCCGTACCAGTCGGACATGATCGACCGCGTGCTGCACCCGACGCAGACGATCGTCGCCGACGCGATGGTCGGTTGGGACCAGGTCCAGACGCTGCGCGTCGGCCAGCCGATCGAGGCGGTGTGGGCGGTGGCGAACCGTTCGCCTTATTCCCGGTTCCCCGTGCTGGATCGTGACGGGAAGGTGACGGGCGTGTTGAACGTGTTCGACGTGCTGATGCCGGACCCGCAGTATTGCCCGCCGATCGAGCGGTTGCAGCGAACCGCGCCGCGCGTGCCGGCCACGATGGGGTTGCGCCAGGCGATGCTGCGCCTGCGCCAGGCCCGCTCGGCCCTGGCCATCGTCGTCGACGCCAAAGACCAGCCCGTCGGCATCGTCACCGTCAAGGACCTGGTCGAACCGATCACCGGCGAACTGGAAATATGGTGAGCACAAGCCGGAAGCGCTGCGAAGGTCCGGGTCGGCTTCCGCCTTCTTCACACGCGTTTGCCTGTATAAATATGTGCAAACGATTTATTCCGCCGACGTTTTGCTTGCTTTGGGCGGGCGAACCACAAACAATCAAGCGGATGGGCGGATGTGCCGATAATCATAAGTGAACGCGCCAGGGACGGAGGTGGGCTGTTATGCGCCACGCACAACGTTATCATCGAGGCGATCCGGTTGTCTTCCGCATGCCCAAGCGGTCGAGCAGTCCCGGTCCCCGCGCCGCGAAGATCGACCCTGAGCCGCACGGCGAGGATTATCGCTACTACGTCGACAAGTACTGGACCGTGGCCGAGACCCGCGATGACGGACAACTCGTCCTCCGCACCCGCCGCGGCAAGACCCACGTTCTCGATCCCGAGCACCCCGAACTGCGCCCGGCCAACCTCTGGGAACGGCTGTTCAAAAAGAAACGCTTCCCCCGGCTGGATCAGTTGCCGGTGGTCAGCAGCCAGTAGTCAGTGTGTCAGTCCAAGCCGGACCTGTCCCACGGACTTCTTCGGGGAGTCTTCGAAGGTCCGGGTTCTTCACTGAAATCTGACCCCCGATCCCTGAACCCTCCCCCTTACTTGCCCAACACCCGATCGAAGAACGCCTTCATGTGCGCCCAGGATTGCTGGTCGGCGCGTGCGTTGTAGCCGACGCCATCCATGCCGTGGGCGTCGGCGCCCGGGTTGGTGAAGCTGTGCACCGCGTTGCTGTATTCGATGCAGGTCCAGTCGGCATTGCCGGCATCCAGCGTGTCCTTGAACTTCTGAACATGGTCGGGCTTGGCGAAGTCGTCTTCGGCGCCGTGGCAGATGAGCACCTGCGGCTCGACTTTCTCGGGCACAGCCGGGGGGATCGGCATGGAGCCGTGGAAGCTGACGACGCCGCGCAACGGCGCGTTGGCGAACGCCAGGTGCGTCACCGTCGACCCGCCGAAGCAGTAACCGATCGCCGCGACGCGGTCGGCATCACACTCCTCCCGCCCGCGCAGGATCTCCAACCCGCGCAGCGCCCGGCTTCGCCAAAGGTCGAGGTTGCCGGACATGTGCCCGGCCCATTGGCCGGCCTGCTTCGGGTCGGCGGTGACCTTGCCCCTGCCGTACATGTCGGCGCAAAAGGCGACGTAGCCCATCTCCGCGAGCTGGCGCGCCCGCCGCATGGCGTAATCGTTCAACCCCCACCACTCATGAATGACCAGCACGCCCGGCGCCGGGTCGTCGATCGCATCGTCATAGGCCAGGTAGCCTTCGAGTTCGACGCCGTCGTGGGTGTAGGCGATCGCCTGGGTCTTGATCTCGGCGAAGGCGGCGGCCGCCAGGCAGAGGATCGCGGTGACAAAGGCGAGGTTTCGCATGGCATGCTCCCGTGGTTAAGGTCGATGCATGCTACGCCGGTCGCCGGTCGGCGGACCACACGGCCTCGCGCCAGGGCCGGCCGATGTCGTTACGCTGTTGCGGATGTTCGAGACAGTCAACGTGATGATGATCGCGGGTGTGGGTCTGGCGGCGGGCCTGCTGGGGGGGATGCTCGGGGTCGGCGGCAGCGTCATCATGATCCCCGCGCTGGTGATGTTGTTCGGGCAGGGCCGACCTGAAACCCCGGGACTCAACCAGCATCTTTACCAGGCGGCGGCGATGATGGTGAACGTGGCGGTGGTCGTGCCGGCGTGGCTGCGGCATCGCCGGGCCGGGGCGGTGCGACCGGTGGCGCTCAAGCTCATCCTTCCCGCGGCGGGGCTGTGCATCATCCTCGGCGTGCTGGCGAGCAACCTGCCGATCTTCCGCGGCGAGCAGGGCGCGACGTGGCTGGGCCGCGTGCTGGCGGTGTTCCTGGGTTACGTGATCGTGGTGAACCTCCGTCGGCTGGCCAGCGGTCGGCGCGAGGCGGAGGGTCAGGCGCGGTTGACCTGGCCGCGCGGGTCGGCGGTGGGCGGGTCGATGGGATTTGCCGCGGGATTGATGGGCATCGGCGGCGGCGCGGTGGCCGTGCCTTTGCAACAGACGTTGATGAAGCTGCCGCTGCGCCACTGCATCGCCAACTCGACGGCGATCATCTGCATCACCGCGGGGATCGGGGCGATTGTGAAGAACGCCACGCTGCCGCCGCAGTGCAGCGTGACGGATTCGCTGATCCTCGCCGGGCTGCTGGCGCCGACGGCCATCGCCGGGGGGTATCTCGGCGGGTCGTTGACGCACAAGCTCCCGCTGAAGATCGTACGTGGAGCGTTCGTATTGCTTCTGATCGTCGCGGCATGGAAAATGGCGGACCTGCCTTATGGATAAACAAGCAACCGTTCGGGTGATTCAAGTCGGCCTCGGGCCCATCGGCCGGCGCATGGTCGAGCGCATCGTCGCGCATCCGTCGCTGCAACTGGTCGGCGCCGTCGACATCGACCCCCGGAAGGTTGGCGCGGACGTGGGCGGCGTCAAGGTCGTCGGTTCGCTGGCCGACTGCGTTGACGCGAAGGCCGACGTGGCGGTGGTGACCACGTCGTCGAGCCTCGCCAGGTGCGAGGGCACGTTTGTCGAAGCGTGCGGCATGGGCCTGGGCGTGGTCAGCACCTGCGAAGAACTGAGCTATCCCTGGCCCCCGCCCCCGGAAGGGGATCCGCCCCCGGAAGGGAGCTCGCACCCGGAAGGGGGCTCGCACTCGGAAGGTAGCGCGACGGATCAGGTTGCCCGGCGGATTGACCAGGCGGCGAAGCAGGCCGGCGTGGCGGTGCTGGGGACGGGCGTGAACCCGGGGTTTTTAATGGACCTGTTGCCGGTGGTGATGACCAGCGTGTGCCAGAATGTGCACGCGGTCCGGGTCGAGCGTTACCAGGACGCGGGCAAGCGTCGCCTGCCGTTCCAGGACAAGGTCGGGGCGGGGTTGACCGTGGAGGAATTCGGGTACCGCGTCGATGCCGGCCGCATCCGTCACGTCGGCCTGGCCGAGTCGATGCGGATGATCGCGGCGCGGATGGGTTGGCATTTGACGAAGACCGAAGACCGGATCGACCCGTTGATCGCGCACGACCCGGTCGACAGGCCGCCGCACGCCCGCATCGCCCCCGGCCACGTCAAGGGCGTGCACCAGGTGGGCGAAGGCTGGATCAACGACCCGACCCACGGCCCGCGCAAGGTGATCGAGCTGATCTTTCATGCCGAGGTCGGCCAGGCCAAGCCGCAGGACCGCATCGTCATTCGCGGCGAGCCGAGTGTGGAAACCGTCATTCCGGGCGGTGTGCACGGCGACTCGGCGACCTGTTCGATGGCGATCAACACGATCCGCAATGTGCTCGCGGCCAGGCCGGGCCTGCGGACGATGATCGACATCGACCCGCCGGGGTGTTGGCAGGGGTAGGCAGGGGCGAATAGCCAATGGCGAATGATCGCGAAGGGGGCGAAGGATGTTGTTGCGTTTTTCCGCTTTGCTGATTTTCGCGATACACTCTTTCCCATGAGCATTTCACTGGATTTACTGCACGGGCCGGTTCGGTTTGAGGGGGCGGTGGATTTCGAGCGGGCGGAGGGCGGCGGGATTGCGCCGTTGCGGCTGAAGCTCGAGGATCGACCGCTGCATCCGCAGGAGTTGTGGGGCCGAGCGGAGGTCGCCGCGGGTGTGCGACTGGTGGTGCGGACCGATTCGCCGGCGCTCGAACTCGACTTGCACAACTCAGCGGAGGAACAGGTTCACGTCGACCTGGTCATCGCCGGGCGGGTCCACGCGTCGCAACCGGTCCCCCGGCAGCAGCGCGGCATGTTGCGATTCGACCTGCCCGAGGGCGAGCATGACGTGGCGTTGTGGCTGCCGCCGTTCGGCAAGACGACGGTGTTCGGCCTGGCGGTCGAGGACGGGGCACGAGTCGACGTGGTTCCCGACGACAAGCCGCGCTGGGTGACCTACGGCAGTTCGATCACGATGTGCCGCACGGCCCACAGCCCGGCGCGGACCTGGCCGGCCACCGTCGCCCGCGCCCATGACCTGCACCTGACTTGCATGGGCTACGGTGGACAGTGTCACTTCGACCCGCTGGTCGGCCGCACCATTCGCGAACTGCCCGCCGACCGCATCAGTCTCAAGCTCGGCATCAACACCTACGGCCAATCCACCTACACCCAGCGCACCTGGGCCCCGGCGGTGATCGGCCTGATCCTCACCATCCGCGACCACCACCCGGCCACCCCCCTGCTCGTCACCAGCCCCATCGTCTCGCCCCAACGCGAAACGACCCTCAACCGCGGCGAGCTGAACCTGCGGATCATGCGGCAAACCCTGGCCGAAATCGTCGAAAAGCTCCGCGCACGCGGCGATGCAAACCTGCACTACCTCGATGGCCTGCGCCTGCTCGGACCCGACGACGATTTGGGCAAATACATGCTGCAAGACCTGGTTCATCCCTCGGGCGACGGCTACGAACTGATCGGCAGTCGCTTTGCACAACTGGCCTTCGGTGACAAGGGCGCGTTGCGAATCGCGGGGAGCTGACAGCTCCCGGACGGTGGGGAGATGGAGGATGTCGCCCTTGCCCTGTGTGGTGGCGTCCGGGACCAGGTTTGGTCCCGGCTGTTCGCAGACGATTGTTTTTCGTGTGGCGGTGGACTGCGGTGTAACCTGCGCCTAACGTTTTGATCCAACCTGCCGATAGTTTTTCAATCCTCAATCACACGCAAGGGAGCAAGCGACCCGACGCACCCCGGCGAGCCGTTCGCCGTCACGCGCGTCAAGGACGGCATCCAGC
>CAYYPN010000093.1:0-9622 GCA_964473545.1 uncultured Planctomycetaceae bacterium | reverse complement strand
GGGTGGAACTCTTCGAGGCCGTCGAGCTTTTCGCCGGTGCCGATGAACTTGATCGGCTTGCCGGTGACCTGCTTGACGGAAAGCGCCGCCCCGCCGCGGGTGTCGGAGTCGGTCTTGGTGAGGATGACGCCGTCGAGTTCGAGTTGTTCGTTGAAGGCCTTGGCGCTGTTGACCGCGTCCTGGCCGGTCATCGAGTCGATGACCAGGTAGATCTGGTGGGGGTTGATGGCGGTGTTGACGCGCTTGAGCTCGTCCATCAGGTCGTCGTTGATGTGCAGGCGCCCAGCGGTGTCGAGCAGGAGGACGTCACAGCCGGTTTTCTGCGCGGCGTTGAGCGCGTTGCGGGCGACCTTGACGGCGACGCCGACCGCCTTGCCGTACTCGGCACACTTGTCGGGCTCGCCGTAGAAGTGGACGCTGCCGCCGCCGGTGATTTCTTCATCGACCTGGTTGGCGAGGGTGTGAAGCTGGTGGACGGCGGCGGGCCGCTGCAGGTCGCAGGCGGCGAGCATGACGTTTTTGCCGCGCTTCTTGAGCAGTGCCGCGAGCTTGCCGCAGGTCGTGGTTTTGCCGCTGCCCTGCAGACCGGACATCATCACCACGGTGGGCCCGGGCTGAACGTACATGATGCCGGGCATGTCTTCGCCCCCGCCCATCAGGCTGACCAGTTCGTCGTGGACGATCTTGATCATCTGCTCGCCGGGCTTGAGGCTGCTCAGCACCTCGGTGCCGACGGCCTTGGTGGTGACGTCGTCGACGAACCGCTTGACCACGTCGTAATGCACGTCGGCTTCGAGGAGGGCGGCGCGGACCTCGCGCATCGCTTCGCGGATGTTTTCCTCGGAGATGCGCCCGCGCCCGGACAGGCGGCGGAACACGTCGTTGAATTTGTCGGAGACGGATTCGAGCATGGGATACCCAGATATCGGATTTGCGATTTCAGATTTCAGATGACCAGCCGCACATCATAGCCGATCGCCGGTCATGCGTTGCAGGGCGGCGTCGATGCGGTTTCGCCAGGCTTCGCGGGCCTCGGGGGCCAGATCGGCGGCCAACGATTCGACGACCGCATCGAGTTCGTCATCGGAAATCGGACCGGCCTTGCGGGCGGTCTCGACCAGGCGGGCGAACATGCGCGCGATCCGCCGCGCCGTCGCCCGACGCAGCCCCATCGGATCGATCAACACCGGCTCGGCGTCATGCTCCAGACACGCCGCGTCAAGCAGGAGGTTGCGGGCCTTGTGGTCGCGATTGACGTAGCCGGCGTGGAGCATCCGCGCGATCTGGCGGCCGATGGCTCGCGCAACGGCAAGCCTTTTCCGGGGGTCGTCGCGGGTCTCGATGAATTCGTGCAGGCTCGGGCCGGCGATGTGCGGCATGACCAGCGTGTCGCCGACCAGGCGCATCGGGCGCGGCACGCGCACACCGACACGAGCCAGACGACGCGCGTTTCGCAGCTCGCGCTGGGCCGGGCTTTGTCGCAGCAGGCGATACGGCAGCGCCTTGGCCGACGGCAGGTGGTAGGTCTTGCCGACGAACGTGCCCCGGTCGGTGGCGAAGCGTTCGACGGTCGAACGGGCGTCGTGCTTGAGCGTGACCGGCCGGTCGCGCGTCGGGCCGATGGGGACGAGTTGGCCGGCGGCGTCGAGGATGCCGCGGGCGCGTTGGCGCCAGGTGTGTTTCGCCGCATCGCGCTTCGCCTCGCCCGCCAGCCGCGCCGCCAGTTGCGGGTCCTCGCGCAACCGTCGCAGCGCCGCCGCCCACCCATCGAGGTCGTCCGCCTCGACCAGCAGCGCGTTGCGTTCGTGTTCCAGCACCTCCCGCAACGTCGACAGGTCCGACGCGATGATGGGCCGCCCCGACGCCATCGCCTCGAACATCTTGATCGGGCTCATCGTCGCCGCGGTGGCGATCGTCGGCTGATACGGCAGGAGCACGATGTCGCTGCGCCCATACCACCCGGGCACTTCATGCAGGGGGACGAGGTCCTGTTGCTCGGCGTTCAGACCATCGACCGCCCCGCCGCCGACGATCGTCATCGTCACGCCCGGCTCGTCCGCCAGGCGCCGATACACCGCCAGCCCCCGGTCCGCGGCCAGCCGGCCGATGTGCACGATGTGCGGATTCGCCAGGCGTGTCGTATCCAGCGGCGGCACGTCGGCATACGCATCGAGGTCGACCCCCGACGGCGCGACGTGCATCCGCTCGGCATCCGCGCCGCGATCCGTGAGGATCGACGCGGCGTTGCGGCTGATCGCGATCAGCAACCCGACGATGCCGGCGCGGTGGCCGTCGAGGATGACGCGGCCGCGCCGGGTGTTCACGATGTCGTCGACCTGGTGGACTTCCAGATGATGCACGATGCCGGTGCGGGTCAGGGCGGCGCTGATGTCCGGAACGCGCGTGTACACGACCGGTGCCTGCCGCAGCATCCGGCGATGTCGCCGGACGAACGGCGCGAAACGCCAGCGCGGATGCAGCAAAGGCGACGCCCGCACGTCCAGCGGCCGATCGATCCCCATCGCGCGCAACCGGCCGGCCAGGTCGATCGACCTCGGCCACGGCGGCAGGTACAAGCGCGTCGCACAGCCCTCGGCCTCGAACGCCGCGACCGTGTGCATCGTCTGGATCAGGTTCGCACGCGAGCGGTGCAGTCGACTGCGACCGAGATAGATCATCGATGCATCATCGACCATGGCGCGAATCTACCACCCCCGGAATGGGCCGTCCACTTGACATGACGGGCACGACGAGCGGGATAAGGGTTTATAATGTCGCACGACCTGTTCAACCTCCCCCTGCCGCTTATGAGCCTGCTCGTCGACACAGTCCGCGCCTTCAACCGCCGGTTTCCCTGGCATCAGCCCAAGCGGTCGCTGGCGAAGTACATCGACGCCGGCGTCCGGCGCGAGCCGGGCCTGCGACGATTCGTCGACGTGCAGGGCGACCTCACGCTCGAACTCGACCTGGCCCACGACTTCGACCGGTCGATTTACCTGCACACGTACGAGATGCCGATCCTGGCGATGATGCGGCGCGTGCTGCGGCCGGGGGATACGTTCGTCGACGGCGGCGCGAACATCGGGTTGCTCAGTCTCCTGGCGGCGCGCCTCGTGGGGCCGCACGGCAAGGTCGTCGCGATCGAGCCGTTCGATGCGGCGCTGGAGCGGTTGCGGCGTAACGTCGAGGCCAACGCGCCCACGTGCATCGAGGTCCTTGCCGCGGCGGCGTGGGACGCGGACGGTCAACAGACGATGTACGAGTTCGCCGACACCGAGATCGACGGCATGTCGCTGGGCCGGCGCGGCGACCGGGAGGTGGCGCGGTCGTGGGACGTGCCGACGGTGCGCATCGATCGCCTGGTCGAGCCGCCGGTGCGATTGATCAAGCTCGACGTGGAGGGTGCGGAGTGGCCGGCGTTGCGCGGGGCCGAGGGGTTGCTGGACGCCGACGCGATGCCACATGTGCTGGTCGAGCTCAAGGGCAGCACGGCCGAGGCGGTCGGCTATCACCCGATGCAACTGGTCGACTGGTTGGTCGAGCGGATGCCGGGCGTAACGATGCGCTGGATGAAGACCAAGCGGCGGGCGTCGATCGACCGGACGTCGTTGGCGGCGTTGCTGGAGCGCGAGCCGAACAAGTCGATCAACATTCACTTCGCCCCGCCGGGAGGCTGAGCATGAGCGGTGCGCGCGCTATTACGATTCGCCAACCCGTCGTGGCCGGTCGGTTTTACGAGGCCGATGCGCACCGCTGCGCCGCGGCGGCGATGGCGTGTTGCCGAGCTTATGAGGGTGAATTGCCCGAGCGGCTGGTCGGGGGGATCGTGCCGCATGCCGGTTGGATCTGTTCGGGCGCGATCGCGGGCAAGGTCTGGGCCACGCTCGCGGCCCGAAGCAAGCCGACCACGATAGTTCTCGCCGGTTCGGTGCATACGGTCAACCTGAATCGGCCGGCGCTGGATGAAGCCCAGGCCTGGCAGACGCCGCTGGGCCGGGTCGAGGTGGACACGACGCTTCGCGCCGCGATCGGACGGCTCGACGATTTCGAGTTTGAGCATACGGCCCACGCGCACGAGCATGCGCTCGAAGTGCAATTGCCGATGATTCAGCAGACCTTCGGCGAAGGCGTGCGGATCGTGCCGTGCATGATTCCACCGGTCAACGCCGCCCCGCAATGGGGCGAGGCCCTGGGCGAACTGTTGCGCGACTGGTCGGAGCGGGTGCTGGTCGTGGCGTCGAGCGACCTGACCCACTACGGCCCGAACTACGCCTTCGCGCCGCAGGGCCCGGGTGAGCGCGGACGAACCTGGGCCCACCAGGTCAACGACCCGCGCCTGCTCGACCTGGTCGATGCGATGGCGGCCGACCGGATCGTGGAAGAAACGACCGAGCACCACAACGCCTGCGGCGGCGGGGCGATCGCCGCGGTCCTCGCGGCGGCGAAGGCGATGGGCGCGACCCGGTCCTGCCTCCTCGAACACACCAACTCGACGGCCGTGCTCGAACCGCTGGGTTACGGCGATCCGGACAACAGCGTCGGGTATGCGGGGGTGGTGTTTTAGAACGCAAGACGAAGCGGCAGGCGTCGGCGGGCGGCATGGGCGCGCGGCGGTTGTGTTACGATTGTCCGTATGCAGGCCAGGCGTCGAAGTCGTCGGTTTCGTTGGGCGTGGGCGATGGTGTTTACCAGCTCGGCCGCGCTGGGGTTGGCGGTGTGGGCGGGGATGAGTCTGCGTGACGACGTGGTGCGGTATGTCTTTCTTGAACGCATCGAGAGCAATGACCCGAACACCCGCGCCCAGGGCATCGCTTACATTTCCCGCCATGCGGCCGACGACGAGCAGGTGTTCGAAGCGGCGCTGCAACGTCTGGCCGCGGCGCAGGACGCCGACCCCCGGCAGATTCAGCAGGTCAACGCCATCGTGCAGGGGTTGCGTTACGCCAACGTGTGGGGACCGGACTGCCGCCTGCCGTGGGTGCGGTACATGGCCAACGAAGCCGACGCCAACGCACCGCTGCGGCGTGGGGCGGTGGCGCTGGAACTGGCCCGCGCCGGGCTCAACGGCAAGCCGATCTGCCAAAGCGAGGCGTTCGCGCAACTGGTCGCGCGCCTGCTGGGCGATGATGAAGCGCTGGTGCGTTACCAGGCCCTGCGCGCCGCGGCGGCGTGCGACAACGCCGCCCGACTCGACCTGATCGCCGCGGCCACCAATGACGCCGACGCCACCATCCGCAAACACGCCTGGATCATGCTCGGCCTCGCCGACGTCAACCCCAACACCAGCGTCGAGCGTGTGCTCGGCTCGCCCCCGGCCGAGCAACAGGCGATGCTGTGGGCCGATGCGAATGTCGCCCGGCAACTGGCCGCGGAACCACCCAACGATCCGTTGTGGGTGGCGCGACTGGCGTATCCGTTGCGCGAGACCGATGCGGTGGACTGGCAGTTGGAATGGCCGAGTGATCCGAACGGCGAACTGATCTACGGGATGAATTTCTGGCGGTCGGCGATCGCGGCGCCGATGATCCCGACACATCAACAAGCTTGGGTCGACAGCGTGCAGCGCCTGGCCAAACAAAACGGAAAGGTCGACGCCACGCTGGCCGCGATGGTCAGCCGTGTCGCCGATCGTTTGACCGACATGCCGTGGACCGGTCGCGAAGGCCACCGCCTGCGCGAGTTGGCGTACGTCGCCTCGGCCGCGCCCAACAGCCTGGACATGCCGATCACCGAGGGCCTGCCGGACCTGGTGCGGGCGGAGTTGGTGCGCACGGCCCGCGGGCTCGACCCGAATAGCGCCGTCCTCGCTTTCGACGCCGACCTGCCCGGCGTGCAGCGCGTGGCGGCGATGCATGCGGCCGAACGTTTCAACGAAGCCGAGCTGAATGAACTGGTGCGCAAGCTGATCCTGTCGTATCACGACCAGCGCATCATCGGCGGCGCGATGCTCGCCGGTTACACGGGCCTGGGCGGCGACCTGCTGGCGCAAAGGTTAAAACGTGAACAGGGCTGGGTCGTGCTGGAACACCTGCGGCTGGGGTTGTACATGCAGGGCCGGGACGATTTGCTGGGCGCGTTCGGTCCGGGCCCGATGCTTGCGAACGATGAAACGCGCGCCGCGGCGCTGTGGGCGATGCTGCACCGCGGCCAGAAAACGGCGCTCGACGAAATCATCGAACCCCTCGGCGCCGATGCGGGGGAGCTTCGCCAGGCCCTGGACCAACAACGCATGATCTTGCTGATCGAACGTTACCTTCCGGGCGCCCCGCGATTCGACGTGTGGGCCGACCCGGCGTTGCAGCAGTTCCAGGTCGACGTCCTCCGCGACTGGTACCTGATGCATCGCGGCACGCTGGATTTCGAATCGAGTAGGACCTTATGGCTAAACCCAAAGTCGTTTTGAGCGAACACCTCGATGACGTCGCGGCCGACTGGCTGGCGGCGCGGGTGGACCTGGCGCGTCAACCCTACGAAGACACGGCGGCGTTCGGGGCGGCGATCGCCGAGGCCGAGGGGCTGGTGGTGCGGACGTACACGCAGGTGGATGCGAAGCTGCTCGAGGCCGCGCCGAAGCTCAAGGTCGTCGGCCGCGCCGGCGTCGGGTTGGATAACGTCGATCTCGACGCCTGCCGCAAGGCGAACGTGCGCGTGGTCTACACGCCCGACGCCAACACGCAGGCGGTCGTCGAGTATGTGTGGGGCCTGATCCTCGACCACGTGCGGCCGCGGGTGGACCTGGACGCTTACGTCCCCCCGCCGAAGTTTCACGAGCTTCGCCAGCAACACGTCGGCCAACAACTCGACACGATGGTGCTGGGCATCCTCGGCATGGGCCGCATCGGTCGGCGCATGGCCGAGGTCGGCCGGGCGATCGGGATGCGCGTGCTGTACAACGACCTGCTCACTCGCCGCGAGCTGGGCCTGCCCGACGACGAGCCGAGCGAGTTCGTCGACAAGGCGACGCTGTACCGCGAGTCGGACGTGCTGACCGTTCACGTCGATGGTAGAGCGGAGAACAAACACCTGATCAATGCCGAAGCCCTGCAGCAGTTGAAGCGAACGTGCCTCTTGATCAACGCGGCGCGCGGCATGTTGATCGACAACGACGCCCTGGCCGCGTGGGCGCGCAAGGTTGAATCTTCCGGGGGCGCGGCGGTTCTCGACGTGCACGACCCCGAACCCCCGGCCGACGACTACCTCCTCTTCGGCCGGCCCAACGTGAGGTTGCTGCCGCACCTGGCCAGCCGCACCCCCGAGGCGATGGCGAACATGAGCTGGGTGGTGCGCGACGTGGTCGCGGTGCTGGAAGGTGATGAGCCGAAGTATCCAGCGTGATAATCACAGAGGGCACAGAGACACAGAGGCACGGAGTTACCTTCTGTTTTTTCCTTTTCTGTTTTCTCTGCGCCTCCGTATCTCCGCGCCCTCTGTGATTCACGACTCAATCAACGGCACCAGTTCCATGGGGTGATCGATGACATGCGTCGCGCCGTGGGCTTCGAGCTCGGCCCGGCCGCGCAGGCCCCAGGCGGCGCCGATGCCGATCATGCCGGCGGCATTCGCCAGGTCCATGTCGACGTTGGAATCACCGACGTAGAACGTGCGGCCCGCTTCGACGTCGAGTTCTTCGAGCATGGGCTGGACACTTCCGGGGTCGGGTTTAAGGGGGACGCTTTCGACGTGGCCGCGGACGAGGGTGAAGCGGTCGAGGCCGAACAGGTCATCGACGCAGGCGACGGTGGCGTCGTGGGGTTTGTTGCTCAGCACGGCAAGCCGCAGGCCGCGAGCCGCGAGCCCGTCAAGCATGTCGGTGATGCCCGGGTAGGGCTTGTTCATGGCCTCGCCACGCGCACTCAGGCGCGGCAGGTACGCCTCAAGAAAACGTTCGCGTTCCTGCGCATCGGTTTCCGGGGGCGGGGGCAGTGCGCGTTCGATGAGTTTATGGATGCCGTCGCCGACGAAGCGGCGGTAGGCGTCGGTCGGATGCGTGGGGTAGCCGAAGTCGGCAAGGGTCTGGTTCATGCTCGCGGCGATGCCGGCGAGCGTATCGGCGAGCGTGCCGTCGAGGTCGAAAATGATAGCGTCGGGGCGCATGGGCGGAGTGTAGCAGGTAGAGACGATGGAATAACGAACGACGAATGTCGAATGACGAATGACGAATCAAGTTCGAATGACGAAAGGTTGCGACTCGTTATTCGGGCTTCGTCATTGATTCGACATTCGTCATTCGACATTGCCCCCAGCTATACTCACGCCATGTCGAACGTCTCCCGCAAACCCATCATCGGCCTGGTCGGGGGGATCGGGTCGGGCAAGTCGACGGTGGCGCGGCAGATGGCGGCGTTGGGCGGCGCGGTGTTCGACGCCGACGCCGCGGCGAAGGCGGCGCTGGATCGGCCGGCCGTGCGCGACGCCGTGGCCGAGGCTTTCGGCGAGCAGGTACTCGACAACGCCGGCCGGGTCGACCGTAAGGCCCTGGCCCGTGTGGTGTTCGACGCACCCGACGCCCGCAGGCAGCTCGAGTCGATCATCCATCCGAGGGTCCGAGAAGAGCTGGATCGTCACGTGGCCGCGGCCGAGGCGGATGGTGCATCGAAGTTCATCGTGCTGGATGTGCCGCTGCTGTTGGAGGTGGGCTGGGGGGCGTTGTGCGATCGGATTGTGTTCGTGCGGGCGGATCGTGCGGTGCGTTTGAAGCGCCTGAAGGGGCGAGGCTGGACGGAGGGGGATCTGATTCAGCGAGAAAAATCTCAGATGGCACTGGACAAGAAGCTCAAAGTGTCCCATGATGTAGTCGATAATAACGCCAGCGAGGCGGCCTGCCTTGCCCAGGTCCGCCGCATCGTCCGTGAGTTCCTGATTTCCAGCGAAAGCTGAGCGTTTGCCGGCCCGCACGTCTCATCACGAGCAAGCGGTTCCCGTGAGGCTTTACCGACCTTAGACTCATCCGGCTTCGGACGCCCCCACCGTGAGGCGACCGTCTCGCATCGATACATGGTTGCGGCGTCCAGCCGCCTGTCCCGGGTCCGATGACCCGGCTCCCCGCGTATACGACTCGACCTCAGACATTACCAACCCCCCAACCCACGCAATGCAAGTCCCGGGCGATCGCCCGGATCGACCGCCACGAAGGAGAGGCCCACCCATGGCCAAGAGTTCGACCAAGTCGCGTAAGAGCAAGCCCCGCAAGTCGTCGCCTCCACCCGAGGATCTGCCCAAAGAGGACGAGCACGCCGAGAAGGCGCCCCCGGCCAATGCCGAGAGGGCCAACCTCGACGCCAGGACCGTCGCCGACTACGACTCCTCGACCCAGCGCAAATACGAGGACGTCAAGAAGGGCTCGCTGCGCGTCGGCGACCTCCAGAAAATGGACGTGGACCAGCTCCACGAAGTCGCCACCGACGAGGGCATCGACGACTACACCGGGCTCAACAAGCACGAGCTGATCTTCCGCATCATCAAGAGCCGCATCGCCAAGGCCGGCCTCATGTACGGCGACGGGGTGCTGGAGATCCTGCCCGACGGGTTCGGGTTCCTGCGCTCGCCGGAGTATTCGTACCTGCCCTGCCCGGATGACATCTACGTCAGCCCGTCGCAGATCCGCCGGTTCGGTTTGAAGAAC
>CAYYPN010000092.1:0-9695 GCA_964473545.1 uncultured Planctomycetaceae bacterium | reverse complement strand
AGGCCAGGTCACCCTGGAAATACTGACGGTCGGTCAGGCAACTGATCGCCGCGGCCCCGGCGCGCTCGTAGGCCTGCGCGATGGCGACCGGATCGAAATCTTTACGGATCAAACCGGCGGAGGGGCTGGCCTTCTTGACCTCGGCGATGACGTTCATCGTCTGGCGCTTGGCGGTGACGGCGGCGAAGAAGTTGCGGGGCTTGGGCGCGGCCTCGGCCTGCTCGCGCAGCGTCTCCAACGCCACCGCCGCGCGGGCCGCCTTCAACTCCTCCCGTTTGTTCGCCACGATCTGGTCAAGTATGTTCGACACGGCGGACGTAGTGTAGGGACGCCCCCGGAACCGCTCAAACCTCGACCTGGGAACACGACGCGCTGAACGATCCACAGGTCATCCTGATGTTGACGCTGGCCACGTGGGTCGGGGCCGGGCTGTTATGGCAATGGCGGCAGGGGGTATTGTCCGGCCGGGCCTTTGCCGCCGCGCCGCCGCGTGACGGGTCGCTGCATCTGGGCGACCTGATGATTACGCTCGGGGCGTGGCTGGTCGGCGGGGCGATGGGGCATCTTGCCGGCACGTTCCTGGTCGGTGATGCCGCCGCGCCGCCGGCCGTACTGGTCCGGACGTTGGCCGGCCAGGCGGGCATGCTCCCGGCCATCGGGTATGCAGGCGTGCGGGCGTCGGCGGCCGTCCGCGGTGGAATTCGGGGCTGGGCCTTCGCGTCGCCGGTTCTTCCCACGCTCGAACGAACACTGGCGGCACTGCTGTTTGTCATCCCCGCCACACTGCTGACCCTGACCGTGGGGACGTGGATCAGCACGCAACTGGGCCATCCGCCCGACCCGATCGCCCACGATCTGCTCAAGACCATGCTGGAAGCGAGGGACCAGCGACTGGTGTGGGCGTTTGTCGTCTCGGCCGTGGTCGTCGCGCCGCTGCTTGAAGAGATCATCTTCCGCGGGCTCGTGCAGACGACCTTGCTGCACATGAACATCCTGCCCGGCCGGTGGGCGGTGGTCGTCGCCAGCGCGGCCCTGTTCGCGATCGTCCACTTCGGCATGACCTGGATCGCCCTGGTCGGCCTGTTCGTGCTGGCCATGGGCATGGGGTACCTTTACGAACGCACCGGGTCGCTCTGGTCGTGCGTGATCATCCACGCGGCGTTCAACGCTCTGAACGTCCTGGCCATCTTCGCCGGGTGGGTTCCCGAAGCGCCGCCGGGGTAGACTGTTCTCATGACGCGCGTCGTTCGTTACTGCCTGTTGTTCATGGCCGGTTGCCTGGCGGCCACCGCCTGCAGCTTGCCGCAGGTCAACACCACCCGCCTCGGCAGCGTCGACCTGGTAGCGATGACCGACCGGATGGCCGTGTCGCTGATCAACCAGCCGCAGGTTGCGCAGCGGACGCCCGAGTCCCAGCCGTGGATCGTCACGATCGATCGCGTGGTGAACAAGACCAACGACTACCTGCCGGAGTCGGAGCGTTGGGCGTTTGTCGCGCGGCTGCGCGCGTTGCTGACCGCCAACCAGACGCTGGCCCGCCGTAACATCCGCTTCGTCGTCCCCGCGCAGCAGGACCAGCCCGATGAACTGATCAACCGGGCCACGCCCACGCATGCGTTGACAGCCACGTTTCACGCGCTGACCGTGGCCGACCGCAGGATTCGCAGCGATGCGTACCTTTGTGCGTACCAGTTGATGGACCTGCGCACCGACCGGGTCGTCTGGGAGGACCGCTACGAGGTCAAGTATGCCGTCAAACGCAACAAGTTTGATTGAAAAGCACAACCGCCAAGGCCGCGGAGAACGCAAAGCCGGCTTGTTCGGCTGTTCTGTTTTTCTGCTTTGTTGTTTTCCGGCGCTTCTGACCGGTGGTTGTGCTCCTCAGACGAAGACGACTGCTGGCAGGGAATTTCCCTACCTCTACTACGCCTGCAACTACGTCGATGCGCGACAGGTGATTCGGCCCGAGGCCCGCGACCGGATCAGCGAGAACGTCGTGCTGGACAACCTGCGCCTGGGCATGGCGTCGCTGGCGTGGGGCGATCTCGACGAAGCCGAACGCGCCCTGGTCACTGCCCACGAGTACCTGATCAGCGGGCAGGTCAATCGACCCGATCGCACCGTGGCCGCGACGATCATCGACGAAGGGCTGCGCATCTGGACCGGCGAACCGTACGAGCAGGCGATGGGCCACTATTACCTGGCCGCGCTGGCGATGGTGAAGGGCGACTTTGAGAACACCCGGGCGTCGATCCGCAATGCATTGTTCGCCCTGCGTGACTTCGAGGACGCCAATGACCCGACGAAGTTCCAGGTCATCGAATCGCAGTTCACGCTGGGGTACCTGCTGCTGGGCGCGGCGAACGTGCTGACCGGCGACATCGGCCCGGCCGAGCGACCCCTGCAGCGCGTGCGCGAGCTGCGGCCGGACCTGGCCGACCTTGTGCAGACCATCGCCGACAACGACTACGACACGCTGCTACTCGTTGACGCCGGCCGCGGCCCGCGCAAGGTCACCGCCGGGACCAACGACGAGTTAATCCGGTTCGTCCCCGACGGCCGCAACGCGCCTGAACCGCGGATCACCGTCAGTGTGGAAGGTGAGGCCCGTTTCCAGGGGGCGGGGGTGGTCGACCTGTGGCGACTGAGTCAGAACCCGCGTTGGTGGTCGCTGGAATCGGCGCGGCGGGCCAAGAGTTTCATCGGGCAGGGCCTGACGCTGGCCGGGCTGGGCGCGTTGATCGTCGGGGCCGACGCCGAAAGCGAGGAGGCGATGTATGCCGGCGCGGGCGCGATGCTGGCGGGGCTGCTGTTGCAGGGCTCGGCCCGGGCGGACACGCGCCACCTGGCGGTACTGCCGCGGAGCGTGTTCGTCGTGCCGCTGACCCTGGGGGCGGGTGAGCACGACGTGTCGCTGGACATCGCCGGCATTGCCAGGTCAGATTCGACCTGGCATGAACTGAAAGCCGGCCGGCCCGGCGCGCCGAAGGTGTACTACCTGCGCGTGCATGATCGCAATGTCCTGTCCATGCCGGATTGGCCGGACGAGCCGCTGTACGAAGTCGACGGCGGCGCGGGCGAGTCGTACCTCCTCGGCGGCCGCAACCTCTCGGTGCCGACCGAGCCGCGGCTGATCGAACTGGCCCGGGCCGAGGGGCTGGTGTTTCAGCCGGGGCCACCGACGTTGAGCGATGCCGACGAGGTCAATCCGGCGTTTTACCGGCACATCACGCTGGGCGGGCGCGTGTGGTGGACGCCGCGCGTCGGCAGCTACGGCTACGAATACCTGACCCGTACCGAGCACCCGGCGTACCCGCCGCGTAGCGACGCGCTGCGCCGCATCGTGCAGCCGACGCAGATCACCGAACCCAACGCCCCCGAACCCGGTACAATTCCGTAACCCATGCAGGAGAGCCAAATCATCATGAAAGCCACGTCATGGATTGTCTTGCCGTTCGTCGCGCTGGCCGTGCTGGCCGGCTGTTCCAAGGGCCCGATCGCCGCCGAGCGCGACACCGTCGACCAGTACCCGAAGGTGAGCATCAGTTCGCTGAGCCTGGCGGACAAGGTGCGGCTGAACCCGGCGACGCTGACCGAAACCGAAGCGGGGCTGTTGCACCTGACCCAGCCGATCCGCGCCGCCTCGGACGGCGCGTTGAGCGTGGAGTACCAGGTGATCTGGTTCGATAAAAAAGGCGTGCCGATCGAGCCGCGGATGACCTGGCGTTTCATGCGCCTGGAGCCGCGCGTGCGTGAATTCATCGAGGCCGATGCATCCAGCCGCGAAGCGGTCGATTACGAAGTCCAGTTGCGCTGGGCGCGCCCCTAACATGGAGTCCATGGATATGAAACCGATCGCTGCCGTGATTGCCTTGCTCGTCGCGCCGCTGGCGCTGTCCGCCTGTGGAACGGAGAACCAGGGCGTTGAGAAACAGCGTCGCATCGAACGCCGCGTCGGTGAAGACCGCAACCTCGGCTCGGCGGACCTGGCCCAGGCCACCGACGCCATGGTCAGCTCCATCGCCCAGGTGCGCGAGATCGCCGATTCCGACGGCGACGTGGTCATCGTGATGGACACGATCCAGAACCGCACCTCGATGCCGTCGCAGGACTACGACATCTTCCTGGCTCGCCTGCGCGCCTTGCTCAACCAGTCCGGTGTGCGCCAGCAGTTGGTCTTCGTCGAAACCCGCAACCGGGCCGAGCAGATCAAGGCGCGCGAAGGTTATCCGGTTGACCAATCGTCGCGCAACCTGCCGCGCTACGCCCTGACCGGCGTGGCCTACAGCATGAAACGCGGCGCGTCGGCGTACTACCTGCTCACGTTCCAACTGGTCGACCTGACCAATGACATCGTCACCTGGGAAGACCGTTACGAGGTAAAGCTGTAAACCGTCGGCGTGTCGGGTCAGTCGTTGACTGAAACCTTGACGAAGGGCGAACGTTCCACCTGGTGGAGCGTGCCCTCGCCCACCGCCATGACCAACTGCCGCTGGCGGGTCCAGACCATGCGGACCGGCTTGTGGATCGAATCGTCGAAGATGATCGTGCGGTCGTCGACCTGAATGGTGGAGCCGGCATGAATCGCCCGCTCGACCTGAAGATCAACGGTGCGTGACTGTTCAAAACGCTGGCGCATCTGGCGCGAACGTTCCTCGGCTTCGGCGAGTCGGGTCTCCAACTGCGGGCCGTATTCCATCAGTTTGGTCATGCGATTCTGTTGCTCGCCGTCCAGCCTGGGCCTGCTGCACAGTTGGGTCAGTTCCAGATCGAGCTCACTGATTTTCTTTCGAAGCTCGGCGATGTGTTCATCCAGCAGGGCCATCATCTGCTCGAGTTCGGGGATCGTCGCAAGCACCAGGCGGGTCTTGAGGTGAGCGCGTGAGCCGAGTTCGGCCAGTTGGGCCGGCCCGCCGACGCGGGTGACCCCGCCGATCAGCGCCCCTTTCTCCACCACCAGGCGCCGATTGATGCCAAGGTTGCACTGGATGACCTCGCGCTCGATCACGGCGTCGCGCTTGACCAGACCCTTCACGTTGTCCATGTACTTGGCGTAAAGATCCTGGCCGACGGTGATCTTGCCGGCGCCCTTGGCGGCCATGCCGCCGGGCATGTGCAGATCGCTGCCGGACTCGATGATCGCCGCTTCGACGAGCTGCGCGATGGAAACGCTGCCGCTGGCCTCGACATGAAAACGATCCCGGACGCCCTTGGCGATCGTGACGTTGCCGGTGAAGCGGATGTTGCCGGTTTCGAAGTCGACATAGCTGGGCACGTTGAGCTGCGGGTTGACCGAGATCTTGTTGCCCTTGCTGTGGATGACGCCATCGATGAGGGCGCGGCACTCGCCATCGGTGGCGACCGCGATCGTGTGGGGATCGGGCTTGGTGCCGCAGACCTTGCCATCACGGGGGGCAATCGTTTCACCGCGCAGGTTGGTTCCGTGCGTGCCCGGGGCGGGAGGGACGACGCGGCCGATCAGTTGACCGGTGCGGACGGTGACGAACGGGCTGTGCTCGTAGTAATCGACGCGATGCTCGTTGTCGGCCGCCTGTGTGCCGCAATGCGCCGGATCACACCCCTCGGCCCACTGGAAATAGCCGTTCTCGCCGGCCACCGCGGGGCGACCTTCAAGGGCCACCTCGCTCGGCAGGTGCGGGGCCTGGTTGTGCGCTTCGATGAACCGGCGCACCTCCTGCTCGATGCGCTGGTCGACCTGGATCATCTCGCCGCGGAGCTGGTCGAGGCAGGCGTCGGCCGTGACCGACATCGGGTCGGTGTCGGCGGGGATCGAGATGCGCACAGTCATGGCATCGGCGCTTAACTGCACGTTGATGCTTTGCGGTGCTGCGGTGTGGGGCATGAGGAAACTCCTTCACCCCGGATGCATCAGGCGACTTTCTCCAGGGTTTCGTTGATCCGCTGGTTCAGTTGCTCTGGTGTAAACGGCTTGATGACGTAGTTGTTGACGCCGGCCTTGATGGCTTCGATCACGCGAGCCTTTTCGGCTTCGGTCGTGACCATGATCACCCGTACGGCCTTGTTGGTTTCACGCAACTTCTTCAGAAAGGTCAACCCATCCATGTTGGGCATGTTCCAGTCGAGCAGGATCAGGTCCGGCGCACTGGCCTGTAGCTTGCTCATCGCATCCAGTCCGTCCGAAGCCTCGATCAGATCCGTGTGCCCGATCTGGGCAAGGACGGTTTTCTGAATGTTGCGCATCGTGCGTGAATCATCCACCAGCATGATTTTCATCTGATTATTCTCCAACGCGAATCAACTAAAGGGCAACAACATCGGCGCCGGCCGGCTCGGATGACTCGGTTTCCACCGTCTTCATCGACACAAGCACGCTGAACGGGCCGCACTCACAATCAAAGGGAATCTCCACGATCGGTCGGTTCTTCTGCTGAAACACGCGATGGCCGGGCCCGACGATCATCGACGGGCAACTGATCGACACCCGCCGATCGATGAACTGGGCCTTGGCCCCGCCGGTGACCATGTTGACCATCTCGCCGATTGCGTCGGCGAAGTCGGGGTCATCGATTTCAAGCTTCTCGCCGACGAGCAGCTCGACGATGCGCGACGCCGTGTCGGCGGGGAAGCTGAGCACGACCGCGCCGGTGACGTCGCCGCTGAGTCCGATGATGCCGGACACATCGTGACACGGGCTGGTCGGTTCCTTGAGGCCGGGTTCGGCCGGCACCACGTGCACCTGGATCATGGTGGCGAAGACGTGGTTGACCGACTTGATGAACGGAGCAATGTCTTGACCTTGCATAACGGTTCCTCGGTTGGGGTTAGGCCGCACGTCGCGTGAGCCCATGGAGGGTTTCAAAGATCGCCGGCACGTCGAGGATCAGGCTCACCCCGCCGTCGTCACGGACGGTGGCGCCGCTGACCAACCCGCCGTGGCCGATGCAGTCGTCGATGGGTTTGATGACCAGCAACACGATTCGCTTTTCACCCAGGGCGACCACCACCGCCACCTGCGCGTTCTGGTACTCGTCGGTGGCATTGAACATGCGGGGCAGATGCACGATCGGCAACACCCGATCCCGCACCCGCAGCGTGGGGTGACCGCCGACCGAGCGAATCTGGCTCGTCTCGAGGCGCAGAATCTCCACCACGTTGGCCAGCGGCAGGGCGTACAACGCCACACCGACCCGGACCATCATCGCCGGCATGATCGCCACCGTCAGCGGAATGCGAATGCTAACCGTCGATCCGCCGCCGAGTTCCGAGCGCACATCGACCAGGCCGTTGAGCTTGACGATATTGCTGCGAACCACGTCCATGCCGACGCCGCGGCCGGAGATGTTCGACACGTTGGCGGCGGTGCTGAACCCGGCGCGGAAGATCAGGTTGTGAATGTCGCGATCGGTCATCGCCTGCAACTGCTCGGCGGTGACCAGCCCCATCTTCAGGGCCTTGTCGCCGATTTTCTTCGGGTCCAGGCCGCGCCCGTCGTCAGCCACTTCCACGATGACGTGGCTGCCTTCATGGCCGGCGGTGATGCGGATCGTGCCGCAGGGGTCCTTGCCCGCGGCGGTGCGGTCGTCAGTCGACTCGATGCCGTGGTCGCCGCTGTTGCGGAGAATGTGCACGAGCGGGTCAGCCAGACCTTCCAGCACCGACTTGTCCACCTCGGTGTCGCCGCCGGTGACTTCCAGACGAATTTGTTTGTCGGTTGATCTCGCCAGGTCGCGGACCATGCGCGGGTAACGATTGAACAGTTTGCTGAGCGGCTGCATGCGCGTCTTCATGACGCTCATCTGCAGGTCCGCCGTGACCCGGTCCAGGTCGCTGCCGGTCTGGTCGAGTTCATCCACCAGGTCCGGATCGACCCGCATCGTACCCAGCCGTCGGCCGATGGCGGCCACGCGGTTCTTCTGCAGCACCAGTTCGCCCACCAGGTTGAGCAGCGATTCCAGCCGATCCACATCCACGCGAATCGTGCGTTCACCTCGCGCGGTATTGGCCGACTCCTCGTTGCCGGAAGCCCGTTCCTGCGATGCGTCGGCGGGGGCGTTGCTCGCCGGCTCCGCCGTGCTGTCGCTGTCATCCGCCGCGGCCGCCAGGTCCCGGCGAATCGTGGCCGTGTCCATGTCAATCAAACGACGCTCGGCCAGCGCTTCGGTCCGCCGGCTCAACGCCTCGACCAGTCGCTGGGCGACGGGGACGACCTGCCCGGCGCGCTGTTCATCACTTTGAATCGATACGATCGCATCATGCAGGGCATTAAGTTCATCCACGATCGTTTGAACTTCGAAGAACTCGGCCGAACGCAGTAGTTCGTCGACCGCATCAGTGATGGTCGCGCCCTGACCGGGGGTGTAGTCGGCCAACTGGCCCGCCACACGTTCAAGGCTCTCGGTCAGGTCTTCGACCATGAACGGCAGCAGTTCGAGCTTGGAATCAGGCAACACCAGCATGCGACCACCATCGCCAGCCGATGTTGCGTCGGCTTCGGCCGGCTCCACGTTATCGGCAGACGGGCCGCATTCGGCGATGGCATGAAGCTGATCGATAAGGTCGGTCGGACCGGCCGGCAGAGGTTCCCCGGCCGCGATGGCGTCGATCTGATGGCGCACGACGTCGGCCGCCTTGAGCAGGGCGTCCATGCACTGGCTGTCGGCCCGGGTCTCGCCCTTGCGCAGCGCGTTCAACGCGTCCTCAGCCGCATGGGCGAAACTGGTCAGTTCATCCAAAGCCAGGAAACTGCTCGACCCCTTGATCGTATGCAGGGCGCGGAAGATGCGCGCCAGCAGGTCACGATCGTCGGGCGTCTGCTCGAGCGTCACCAGGTCCTGGTCGACCGACTCGATCAGTTCGGACGCTTCGCTGACGAAGTCCTGAATCAGTTCGGCGTGGCTCTGGTCCATCTTACTCATCGAATCAACTCCCTGCCTTGGTGTATGCAAAGCTCTGGGCTTCCAGCACCGACTTGAACTGCGGGTTGTTGCGCAGGGTCTCGCTGTGGCCGATAAACAGCCAGCCGTCGTTTTCGAGCGTCTGGTCGAAGAGCTTGATCGTCTGCAGCTTCATCGCGTCGTCGAAATAGATCAGCACGTTGCGGCAGAAGATCACGTCCCAGGCCCCGTGACGCCGGGCGGCGACCGTGTCCTTGAGGTTCAACTTCTCGAACGTGACCATCGACTGGATGGTCGGATCGATCTGGTAGGTGCTGCCGTTCTGCTTGAAGTAGCGGCACTTAACCAGCGGGTCGGTGCTGCTGAGTGCGTAGTCGGTGTAGGCGCCGGCCTGGGCGGCCATCAGCACCCGCTCGGAGATGTCCGTGCCGAGGATCTCGATGTGCCAGTCGGCCAGTCGAACGCCGAGCGTGCGATGGACCTGGATGGCGATCGTGTAGGGTTCTTCGCCGGAGGCGCACGCCGCCGACCAGATGCGCAGGCGTTTGACGCCGCGCCGGGCTTCGATGAGCTTGGTCAGCACGCTCTGCTCGAAGTAAGCCATCTGCGGACCGTTGCGGAAGAAGCTGGTTTCATTGATGGTGATGCGGTTGAACATCTCCTGAAACTCGTCTTCGCGGTACGGCCCGATGCTCAGCAACATCACGTATTGCTCAAAGTCGTCGACATTGAGCTCCTGGAGTCGCCGGGCCAGGCGACTTTCCAGGACGTACTTCTTGCTGTCGGCGAACCAGATCCCGCTGCGGTCGTAGATGATCT
>CAYYPN010000091.1:0-9728 GCA_964473545.1 uncultured Planctomycetaceae bacterium | reverse complement strand
CCCGAGGCTTACCAACCCGAAGCCTTTCCCCAGATCGTGTGGACGAGCAACCTGTTCGGCCGGGCCACGCACAACCTCGTCCTGCGCCGGGAACTCGAGGAAGCCTACGACCTGCTCGATCGCGAGATGCAGGTCATCGCGGACATTCAGCAGTCGCTGTTGCCCGATGAGTTGCCCGACATCCCCACGCTCGAACTGGCGGCGCACTACCGGCCGGCCCGGCGCGCCGGGGGCGATTACTACGACTTTTTCCCGCTGGAAGGCGGTCGCCTGGGCATCTTCATCGCCGATGTCTCGGGCCACGGCTCGCCGGCCGCGGTGCACATGGCCATCACCCACACCCTCGCCCACACCCAGCCCGACGAGCCGATCCGCCCCGGCGACAAGCTGACGTATGTGAACCATCATCTGGCGGGGCGTTCGCTCGACGGCGGGGCGTTCGTCACCGCGTTCTTCGGCGTGTACGACCCGGCCGACCGCAGCCTCCGCTACAGCTCCGCCGGCCACCCGCCGCCGCGCGTCAGACGCTGCGCCGATGGCTCGACCTTCACCCTCGACCAGGCCCGCAGCCTGCCCATGGGCATCCTCACCGATCAGCAGTACGACTGTGCCAGGGTCACCTTCAACCCCGGCGACCAGATCGTCTTCTACACCGACGGCCTCACCGAATCCTTCAACCCCCGCCCCCGGAAACAGATGTTCGGCACCGTGCGCCTGGACGAGGTGCTCAGTAACTGCCAACTCACCGCCCAGGGATTGATCGACACGATATTGAGCGCCCGCGACGACTTCGCCCAGGGCCGCGAACCCGACGATGACATCACGATCCTCGTCGCAAGGGTGAGCCAATGAGCCAATAGGATCAGGCCCGGTCATCCCGAAGGGTTGGTCGGGATGCACAGATGCGCGGTTTCCCGCAACGCGGCGTAGCCGCGTCGCTTCACAGGGTCATGCGCCGGTGACTTGCTTGACCAACTCGAAGAACGCCCGCTTGCGCGGGGAGCTGATGGCCCAGTTGCACGGCAGGCACTGGTAGCCGTCGTCGAAGCCTTCGCCTTCGAAGCGCCAGTCGAACAACCCCCAGCTTGCGCCGGCACGGATCGCGGCGAGCATGTTGTTGTCGTCACGGTCGAAGCCGTAGTGGTCGTCTTCATTAAAGACGATGGGCCCCCGGAAGTCGGGGTGCTTGCGCACCTGGGCGACCATGGACGCGATGCGTGCCGGATCGCCGGGGCCGCCGCATTCGCCGACGCCGTTGCCGTGCAGCAGGGCGACGTCGCTGGCGGCGAGGATGTTGTCCGGCGGGATCGAACCGCCGCCCATGCTCGTGCCCACGGGGTAGCGGCCGGCGGTCCGCTCGCGGGCGAGCTGGATCAGCTCGTGCACCCGCGCCGGTTTGAGGATCGCATGGTCATACCGCGGCACGTCGCACTCGTTGTTGATCTCAATGATGAGGTTGTTGTAGCCACGGGCGACCAGCCAGTCGCAGGCGTTGCGCGTGGCGGCGATGACCGCCTGTTCATCGGCCAGCCGCTGGTCCTGGCCGAAGTAGAACAACCCGACGATCGGCGCCATGCCCAGCTCGTCGGCGCGGGTGAGGATGCGTTCGAGCCGCAGCATGTACTCCGGGCGCAGGGTTCCGTCGGCTTCGTAGGCGGAGTTGTGCCACGGCTGGTCGGGGCCGTAGCCCTCGGGATTGCCGCCCTGGAGATTGAGGGTGAAGCTGAGCAAGCCACGGGCGCGCCAGCTCGGCATGGCCGCGACGAAGTCGCTGGTGTTGCGGTCGGCGTTCCACGGCCCGTCGGGGTAGTCGAACCGGCTGCGCGTCGCGGGATTCAGGTCATCGAAGATGCCCTGAACCATCCGACTGTTCAGCAGCAACCCCTCGATGCGGACGCCTTGCCAATCGCGCCCCGCGTAGGTCGGCTTGCCGTTGATGTGGAAGTCACTTCCCGCAAGGGTCAACGTCGTGTTCATGGTGATGAAGATATCACAACGATGAAGCGACGCGGCTATGCCGCGTTGCGGGTGAAGCGGGCATCGCTGCGTGCGTGAGGTTTATTCCGCCGCTTCGGTGGCTTGTTCGGTCGGCGCGGCTTGGGCGCGGGAGGCGGCGGCCTGTTCGTTGGCGGCGTTGATGTCGGCTTCGATGCGGGCGGTTGCTTCGAGGCCGCGCTGGCGGTCGCGGAGGCGGCGCTTCTTACCCACGCGGTCGCGCAGGTAGTAGAGCTTGCTGCGGCGGACGTGGGCGTGACGCTGCACGTCGATCTTCGCCACCTTCGGCGAGTGCACCGGGAACACCCGCTCGACGCCCTCGTTGGCGACGATGCGGCGGACGGTGATCACGCGGTTGATCCCGCTGCCCTTGAGGGCGATGACCACGCCGGTGAACACCTGGATGCGCTGCTTCTCGCCCTCGATGATCCGCACGTGCACGTCGACGGTATCGCCGACCTCGATGTGCGGGACGTCGGTCTTGATGTGGGCGGCTTCGACCTGTTCGATCAGTGAATTACGCATGGCGTTGGTCCGTGGCTATTGTCTGGTCATGCGGGCGCGTCGCCCTCGGGGTCCGGGATCAGGTCAGGCCGACGATCGCGGGTGCGGCGCTCGGCCTGTTGCTTTCTCCAGCGTTCGATGGCGGCATGGTCGCCGCTCATCAGCACGTCCGGTACTTCCATCCCCGCCCACACGCGTGGGCGGGTGTAATGCGGATGGTCGAGCAGGCGGCCGGCGCCGGGGCTGAACGAGTCATGGTGCGCCGACTGCTCATGTCCCAGCACGCCGGGCACGAGCCGGACCACCGCATCGATGAGCACCATGGCCGGCAGCTCGCCGCCGCTGAGGACATAGTCCCCGATGCTCAGTTCCATCGGCGCCAGACGCTCGATCACGCGTTCGTCGACGCCTTCGTAATGTCCGGCGATCACCAGCAGTCGCTCGTGCGTCGCCAGTTGTTCGGCCAGGTCCTGCGAGAGCGGCCGCCCTTGCGGGCTCATCAGCAGACGCGTGGCCTTGCGTTCGTCCTCACGCTCGACAGCCTGCACCGCATCCCAGAGCGGCTGGCAGGCCATCACCATCCCCGGCCCACCGCCGAACGGTCGATCGTCGACCTTGCCGTGCTTGTCGGCGGTGTGGGCGCGGATGTCGGTCAGGTGATACTCGACCCGACCCATCTCGCTGGCCCGCTTGAGAATGCTCGTGCCCAATACGGGGGCGAACATCGCCGGAAACAGGCTCAGCACATCGATCCGCATCGGCCGCGCTCTCCCGGCCGCTGGTGCCTGGCTCACTTACGCCTTGTCCGTTTCCTCGGCCTCGACCGCGGCTTCGGGTTCGGCCTCGGGTTCACCCGCGGCCTCCGCGGCCGGTTCCGGCTCGGGGCGCGACGCGGCCTCGCTGACCGCCGCACGCTGGGCCTTGGTAATGTCGCTCAGCTTTACTTCCAACCCCGCCTTGCGCAGCAGCGCCGCCACCGTCTCCGACGGCTGGGCGCCCACGTTCAGCCAGTACTGGCAACGATCGGCCTTCAGGTTCACCTGCTGGGCCTCGTCCTTGGTCGGGTCATACGTGCCCAACTCCTCGATGACCGCGCCGTCGCGCTTGCGGCGTTGGTCCACCGAGACCACCCGGTAGTAAGGCCGATGCGTCGAACCCAGTCGCTTCAATCGCAGTCGAACGGACATACGCTCATTCTCCAGATCGGCGCCCCATTCACAATTGTGCCACCGGGGTCGCCCGTCAGTTTCGTCAAGTCGCAGAGAATCAGGCAATATATCAAGCCACCCCCGGCCCTTCAAGCCGGGATGCCGAGGTCGTGGACGACCCGGCTCGCCGTGGGAATCGCGGCTGCGACAATCATGCCCCCCCCCGGACATGGTCGCCCCGGCGCTCAGGCCGTTGCATCCTCGCGTACGAGCGAAAAACCGCGATCAAGGGCCGCCCTCGCGGGACATTTCGCCGTGTCAGTGACATGTCAGCCCTGACATCGGCGAAAAAACTTTTCCGACCGCTTCCCCGCGCTATGTCGGGATTCGTGCGAAGGTTAAGGACAAACGGCCCGCGACCCCCTGCCCGCGGCGCGCGCACGGCGTGGCACGCGCCACGAATCCGGGCGGGGCGTTTGCCCCCATCCCGATGCGCCACCTGCAACCGGATTGCATCACTTTAATAAGATAATATTGTCATATTAGTTGGCACGTGCGATTGGTGGCGCATATTGCCATTGGCCCCCATGTCTGGCGTCTTCACCTCGACGTGCGGCCCCGGGGCCGGGCCTTCCGGAACAAGTGAGAGAGAAGTGGATCGGCGAGAGAGCGCCGGCTCGGCGATGGTTGTGCCTTGGACACGACCGCGGCCGCGCCGGTGACGTTGCGTGCCGACGCACTTGGGCCGCCTGCATCGCTAAGGAAGGAGAATCCTGATGTCTCGCCACATTCTGCCGACCGTGCTGATCGCGCTGACCTGCGCCCTGCCGCTTCGGGCCGACCAGGTCGTCTTCGACAACCTGGCCGACGGCCTGAACACCGGGTCGTATGCCCAGGTTGTCGACTGGTGGGAGTACTTTGAAGCCGCCTGCTCGTTTACCAGTTCGACCGATGGCTACCTCGCCGCGGTCGACCTGGCCATGACGAACAACAACCCCGGGCCCGGCGATGGCATCGTGAGTGTGTACACCGACAGCGGCGGAGCGCCTGGCTCGCTGATCGAGTCGGCTTCGGTTGCCGGAGTGCCGGGTGCCATCGACATCTACCAGTTGCCGTTCGGCCGCAGCAACATCCTCGACGCCGGCTCGACCTATTGGGTCGTGTTGAACTCCACCGCCTACACCCCGGGGTTCAACTGGTATTCGGCCAACACGCCCAGCGACGGATCGCAGTATCGGTATCGCTTTTCATCCACCGGTGCGAGGAATGTCCCCGTCAACGATGAACTCGGCTTCCGCGTCACGCTCGACGCCATCGACGTTCGCGACGGTAGCGGTAGCGGGGGCGGTACGCCGACCGGCGACAGCCAGGCCGACCCCATCCTCCCGACCGGCATCGATCCCGACGGCACGTTCCGATTCGAAGATGTCCCCAGCGGCAAGTGGTTCGATCCCCCGCTGGCCGAGGGCTTCATCTACACCATGACCGGCGAGGCGCTGTTCACCGGCATCGCGGGCCTGCCCGACCTCGACGGCGAACTGGACGACCTGTTCACCGTGGCCGCCGAAGGGTCGACCCTCGGCGCGTACGGGCCGGGCGACACGGTGGATTTCGTGAGTCTGCTGGGCCACGGCGTGAGCGAGTTTGTCGTCACGGGCATCGACCCGGCGGTCGACGCGGCCGCGCCGGACTGCTTCCCGCTGGCGATCGAGTTCGACACCGCCACGGCGGACTTTGTCATGCAACCGATCCCCGAGCCGGCGAGCGTGGCGCTGCTGGCGTTCGGCGGGGTGGTGCTGCTGCGTCGTCGTCGTTGAATGCGTGGATACAGACATGAGCGGCCAGCGGTTGGCTGTCTGAAGACTATGTTTGGCGCCGAACGGCGCTGGTTTCAGGAGTAATTCGGATGAAGCATTGGATGATGGCGAGTATCGTGATGTTGTGCGCGACCGCGGCCGAGGCGGATACGACATTCACTGCCATGGGCCTGCTGCCCGGTGGCAAGCAATCACAAGCTTTGGGGGTATCGGCGAATGGCGACCACGTCGTCGGCTATGCCGTGGACAGCAACTGGCGGGATTATGTCGTGACGTGGACCGCCGGCGGCGGGCTCGTCTCCGAAGGCGCCATCCTGTCCAACGGCACCTACTCGCACGGCCAGGCGATCGCGGACAACGGCACGTTCGCCGGCGGCGGTTACGACAGCGGCTACACCGCACAGTACGGATTCATCAGCAACGGCAGCGTGACGATCTACCCCGCCCAGACCGACGTCGTGGCGATCAGCGCCGACGGCACCGTGGGCGCGGGTACGGGACAGGGCGCGGGCATAAACTATGCCCAGCGTTACAACCCCGGCGGCACGGTGACCGACCTTGCCCCGTTGGCTGTCGGCGCGTGGGCGTGGGCCACCGACATCACCGCCGATGGCTCGACCATCGTCGGCACCAGTCGCACCGCGTCGAGCGGGTACACCAGCCATGCCGTCATGTGGGTCAACGGCGGGACGCCGATCGACCTGGGCACGCTCAGCGGCAACACGTCGGATGACAGCAGCGCCAGGGGCATCAGTCCGGACGGCTCCTACCTCACCGGTGTGTCCGCCAACACGCCTTACCTGTGGACCGAGGCGACCGGCATGGTGGCACTCGATGTGGCGGCCGGGTACTCCATCGCGGATGTCCGCGCGGTCAGCGACACCGGCGTCGTGGGCGGCGGGGTGTGGGACAGCGTCTCCGGGGCCGACGTGGCGGTTTACTGGGATAGCGCGGGTATGCATGACCTGAGCGCCGAACTGGCCGCGGCGGGTGTGCTGCCTGGCGGTTGGCGGCCCCATAAAGTCACGGACATTTCCGCGGACGGCACCGTGCTGGTCGGCTTCGGCTACAACGCCGACAACAAAGTCGAAGGGTTCGTGGCGACGCTCGACATCCCCGAACCGGCAAGCATGGCGTTGCTGGCCGTCGGCAGCGTGGTCCTTGTGCGGCGGCGGCGTTGACTGCATCGGTTCAAGCGCGGGCGGGTGGCGTCCGTGCGGAGATGGATGACGAGCCCCGGGATGGTGATCCCGGGGCTTTATCTTTGCCGGTATCATGTCCGCCTTTCACCGCGGACCGACCATGCAGTGGTTTGATGCGCAAACGATCGGCGTCGAAGGCAAGGGCTGGACCGATACGCCCGCCGCACGCCCCGGAACCGGACAAACCCATCGCTTACTACGGCACGTCGATCGTGCACGGCTACCACGCCAGCCGACCGGCATCAGCCCGAGCCCGACCCGCAGTACAAGGATCGGCTGACCACGCGGTTGGCCGGGGTGCTCAAGGATGCGCGGGACCAGGTCCTTGGAAACGCCCCGTGCAATCGGGTGGGCAGCGGCTACAATGGCGGCTTTCCCCGGCGCGGCGGTGGTCGCGCCCGAAGAGGTTCAGCCATGTCCGATCCCGTGCGCGTCGCCATCATCGGTTGCGGCGTCATCAGCCACACCCACGCCGAGAGCTTTGCGCGTCTGGCCGGGGCCGACCTGGTCGCCGCGTGCGACCTGATCCCCGAGCGCGCCAAAGCGCTGGCGGAAAAGTTCAACATCCCCCGCACCTGCACCGACTACCGCGAGCTGCTCGACGACGACGCGGTCGACCTGATTTCGATCTGCACCGACCATGCGTCGCATCCGGCGATCGCCTGCGCCGCGTTCGAGGCGGGCAAGCACGTGCTTTGCGAAAAGGCGCTGGCGGCGAACGAGCATGGCCTGCAGCAGATGCTCGACGCCCACGCGGCCCATCCCAAGCAGGTCTTCGCCGGCGTGTTTCAGCATCGATTCGATGCGGCCGTGCAGACCACCAGGCAACTCGTCGAAGAAGGCACGCTTGGCAAGCTGCTGACCGTCGGCATGAAGCTGCGCTGCCATCGGCCGGATGAGTACTACGGCGACGGCTGGCACGGCACGTGGGCCTACGAAGGCGGCAGCGTGCTGATCAACCAGGCGATTCACTTCGTCGACGCCGCGGCGTGGATCGCCGGCGGGGCCGCGAGCATCCAGGCCCAATGGGACAACCTCGCTCATCCGGGGGTGATGGAAACCGAGGATACGCTGGTCGCCGCGTTGCGCTACCGTTGCGGGGCGCTAGGCACGTTCACCGCGACCTGCGGCAGCCACGACAACTGGCATCACCTGCTGAGCTTCGAAGGCGACCGCGGCACGATCGAGCTTCAGAACGGCCGCCCCGCCGCGATGCTCTTCGCCGACAACGACACGGCCAGCCGGGCCAAGCGACGGTTCGACCAGACCAGCGACCCGGATGGCGTGGCCGCGGCGCGCAGCTACTACGGCACGGGTCATGCCGCGCTGATCGCCGACGTGATCGATGCGATCGGCGAAGGGCGCGAGCCGTTCGTCACCGGCGAACAGGCGGCCCACGCGCTGCGGATCGTGCTGTCGGCCTACGCCTCGGCCCGCGACAACGTCGCCGTCGACATCCCCGCCGACGCTCTTCACGACGGGGCGACGATCGAAGCGACGCTGGATTAATCGTCGGCGCCGGGCCTCGGAATGCCCGGCTGTCAAAGTCAGTCGCCGAAGCACGTCCCCACCGCGCGGGCCGCGCCGAGCAGGGGGTTGTCCGCGTCGATCAGTCGCTGCTTGTTCGCCGCGGCGAGAATGTCGACGTCGGTGACGGTGCGGCCCTGCATGACGATCAGACGATTCTGCTTGCCGTCGAGCAGCGCCTTGACCGCGGCGTGGCCGAACTCGGTCGCCAGCACGCGATCCTCCGGCACGGGCGTGCCGCCGCGCTGCACGTGACCCAGCACCGTGCAACGCGTCTCGATGCCGGTGCGATTCTCGATCTGATCCGCCACGACCTTGCCCACCCCGCCGAGCCGCACCGGGTCCGGGCTCGATGGGTCGTAATGATCGACGACCTGTTCGCCATCCCTGGGCTTGGCGCCTTCGCTGACGCAGAGGATGGTGAAACGCTTGCCGTGGCGCGACCGGTCGATGACCTTCTCGCAAACCCGGTCGATGTCGTAGGGAATTTCGGGAACGAGGATGACGTCCGACCCGCTGGCGATGCCGGCGTGCAAAGCGATCCAGCCGGCGTTGCGGCCCATCACTTCGACGACCATCGCGCGGTGGTGGCTGGCGGCGGTCGTGTGAATCCGATCCAGCGCCTCGGTGGCGATCGCCCGCGCGGTGGCGAACCCGAACGTCACGTCCGTGCCCATCAGGTCGTTGTCGATCGTCTTGGGCACGCCCATGCAGTTGATGCCCTGGTTGACGAAGTTGGCCGCGCCGCTCATCGTGCCATCACCCCCGATCACCACCAGCGCATCGAGCTCCTTGCGGCGGATGTTCCGCAGGCACAGTTCGGTCAGGTTTTCAAACACCGGGTTGCCGTCGTCATCTTTGCCGACGGCGAAGCGTTCGGGGTTGGCCTTGTTGCTCGAACCGAGAATCGTGCCGCCGACGTTGAGGATGTTGGACACGTCGGCGTTGGTGAGCATGGTGATGCGGTTTTCGATCAGGCCGAGAAACCCGTCTTCGATGCCGAAGACTTCCAGGCCGCGCACGTTCAAGGCGCTCTTGGTCACGGCGCGGATGACCGCGTTGAGGCCGGGGCAGTCCCCGCCGCCGGTGAGCACGCCGATGCGTCGAAGGTTATTGGTCATGGCTGGGCGGACTCCGGGGCAAGGGTTGGGTTAATCATCGGTCGATCGGGCGTTGGGCTGCAATCGCCGTGCCCGGGTCGATGCGGCGGAACAAACAGAGCCCGGCATCCGTGCGATGGACCAGCCGCCAGTTGGCCCGCTCGCGCAGGCGGTCGGCCATGCGGCCGTCGGGGATCATCGCCGCGGCATATCCCCACCGCGCAAGCTGGCCCTCGACCTCGCCGGCGTTGAGCGTCATCGCCGTCACCTGACGCATTCTTCCGGGCGTCATCGCCCACGTATTCGTCAGCAGCGGCGCGGCGGTCATCCGGTCGCTGAAATACACGAGGTTGCTGGAATGATCGAAGTCGGTGAACACCGGCTGGGCCTTCGGAAGGTGCTCGTCGAGGGCGGCGGCGGCGTCGCGGTGCAGGC
>CAYYPN010000090.1:0-9756 GCA_964473545.1 uncultured Planctomycetaceae bacterium | reverse complement strand
GCTCGGCGCCGGGGCCACGCCCTGGCAGACCGCCATCCGCATCGTCATCCCCACCGCGATGAGCGGGTTGTTCAGCGCGGTGATGATCGGTCTCGGCCGCGCCGTCGGCGAAACGATGATCGTGCTCATGGCGTTCCGCGGAAACTACATGGACATGAACGTGTTCAACGGCGGCCGCACACTCTCGCTCAACGTCGCGTTTGAGTTGCCCGAAGCCCCGGTCGGCAGCACGCACTACCGCACGCTGTTCTTCTCGGCCCTGGTGCTGTTCGCCATGACCTTTGCCGTGAACACCGTGGCCGAATTCGTTCGGCTGCGATTCCGCCGGAGGGCCTATTCCCTGTGACCAGCGTGTTCAACCAACCCGGCGCATCGACCGCCGCTTCGCCTCGGCAGCGTCGACCGCGGCGCGGCAATGCCCTGACCGCGCATGGCGAGCCGATGGTCTGGTTGACCGGCGGCGCGCTGGCCGTGTGCCTGGTGATGATCGTCGGATTGCTGGGGTTGATCCTGTGGGAGGGCGCGGTGACGTTCTGGCCGCGGCCCATGGTGCGCGTTGACCTGCACGGTGTGCTCGATCCCACCGAAGGCCACAGCGTTTACATGGGGCCGGTCACCCGCTCGGAAACCTTCCCGCTCCAGGCCACGACGATCGCCCGATTCAAGTCGGAGGCGCAGCGCCCGCTGCGCCGGCAGGCGATCGAACTGCTTGAGCCCGCGGTGTCCCCGGCCCTGCAACAACTGGCCGAGACGGAACGACTGGATTACGCGCTCGATGCCGTGGCACAATCGGTTCGCAAACTGGAAGACGACGCCGACAGCGGTGATTTACCCAAAGCGACCCGCAGCACACTTGGCAAAGTGATCGCGGCATGGCCATCGGTTGAAACCGCGCCGACCAACGCAACGATGGACCAGGCCCTCGCCGCCGAGCAGGCGTTCGCCGGCACACTGAGTGCGGCATCCAAGGCGGTGCGCCAGGACGTGCTCGCCCTGCGCCAGAAGGTCCTCGGCGGCGACGTCGCCGAGCCGGATGAACTCAAGCAGTTCACCCGCGACTTACGGTTCGTCGTCCTGCGACGGATTGATGAACACCTGACCAGCGCTCAACGACGTTCCGAGCACCTGCGCAAACAGATGCTCATGCTGGTCGCCGTGCCGCGGATCAATGACGCCGTGCGAACCATCGACGACCCCAACGCGGATTTCCTGAGTGTGCTCGATGACCTGCGCAGCTCCGGCGAACCGGGCGTCGCCAATGCCGCGGCGTTCGTCATGGACCACATCCAGGTCGAACATCGCCGCCGCCTGTTCCGCACGGCCAACTACGACCTGACTCGCCGCCACTTTCACTGGATCCCCGACTACGCCATCGCCAACGAGACCGAACCCGAGTGGGCGGTGGTCGTCGAGCGCCTGCGGGAAGGTCGCTTCCATGGCAAGCCGATCGAGTTTGTCATCCATGCCAAACGCCAAGTCAACGACCGGGAACAGATGCTCCTCGACGCGCAGAATCTGGTCACCCGGGGCATGCGCCTGGTCGATCGTGCCGAACGCGGCGCACTGGCCCGGGCCTTCGGTCAGATCAACCAGAAGTTGAGCGAAGTTCGCCTGGCCCAATCGCGCGAGTTTCTGCAAGGCTTTGAAGACCAGACCGAAATACAACTTTCCCTGCGGTTGCTCAACGGACAGACGGTCGACGCCAATCAGTGGGATGAGCAGACGCCGATCGTCGAGGTCACGCGGGTCTGGCGCGGTCCCGAAGCGGCCTGGCGGCAGATGGTCGAACGGCAACCGGCCGTCAGGGAGCGGCGCGATCGCTACAAGCAACTCCAGGAACATGAGATCGGCCAGATCAACAAGCGGCTCAGCGACGCGCGGGTCGAGTTGCGCGGCGCGGCCCTGGCCCACGATAAACAAGTGCTCGAACAAACCAACGCCCGGCGTGAGGCCGGCCAGGCCGGCGGGTTCTGGCCGGTGCGCGATGCGCGGCGGCTGACTTTCCTGACCCGTCTCGTGCAGCCGGCCCAAAGCCTGATCGTTGCCGAAGCCACCCAGGCCGAACTCAAGCGACAGACCAAACAACACCAGGTGTTACTCCAACAATTGCGCGATACCTACGGTTCGGACGACCCGGTGACCGAGGCCTGCGCCGCGGCCGTGCCGGTCGTTGCCGCTCGGGCCGAGGAGCAAATCGCCGAAGCCCGCGCCCGGGTGGAGGAACTCAAAGCCGAACTCGTCGAGGCCCCGGACAGCGTGACCGACGAGTTGGATCACTTCATGTCCGTGGCCCGCGCCGCTTCGGAACAGACCGCCGAAGTGACCGGCCGCATGCAGAAACTCGAAGCGGAAAATCAGCGCTACGTCCTGCACGTCGAAACCGCCCAGGGCCAGGTTCAACCGATCTCACTCGGCGAGATCGTCCGCATCTTCCCCGCCAACCGGGCGACCGAATCGCTGGCCGACATGAGCAGCATCTACCTGTCGCGTTGGGGTGAGTTCCTGGCCGACGAGCCGCGCCAGGCCAACAGCGAAGGCGGCATCTTCCCGGCGATCATCGGGACGGTGCTCATGACGATCATCATGGCGTTTGCCGTAGTGCCGTTCGGGGTGATGGCGGCGTTGTACCTGCGGGAATACGCCAAAGGCGGCGTGATCGTCTCCGCGGTGCGCATCGCCATCAACAATCTCGCCGGTGTGCCGTCAATCGTCTTCGGCGTGTTCGGGCTGGGCTTCTTCTGCTATGCCGTGGGCGACTTCGTCGACGCCGGGCCGGTGTATGAACTGCCCGCCGGCCGATGGTTCATCTACCTCGGCGTGCTCGTCGGCTTCGCGGTGCTGGGCGCGCTGCTGATGGCCAAGTCGCTCAAACGTCCCGGTCAGGCGATGACGCCGACACAGAATGTCCTTCGCCACATCGCCGGCCTGCTGTGGATTTCCGCGGCGATCGGGGTGATCGTGCTCGTCACGGTTACGCCCTTCTTCGACGGGTTTTTCGAAGCCCGCAAGCTCGCCGAGAATCAGCCAACCTTCGGCAAGGGCGCGCTGGTCTGGGCGTCGCTCACCCTGGCATTGCTGACCCTGCCGGTGGTGATCGTGGCCACCGAGGAAGCGCTGGCCGCGGTGCCCAACTCGATGCGCGAAGGATCCTACGCCTGCGGCGCAAGCAAGTGGCAGACGATCAAACGCATCGTCCTGCCCCGCGCCATGCCCGGTATCATGACCGGCATGATCCTCGCCATGGCCCGTGGCGCCGGCGAAGTCGCCCCACTCATGCTCGTTGGCGCGGTCAAGCTCGCCCCCGAACTGCCGATCAGCGCCGATCCCGGCGAAGCGTTCGGCATCAACCGGTCGTTCATGCACATGGGCTACCATATTTATGACCTGGCCGTACAGAGCCAGAATTCCGAAGCCGCCAAGCCGATGGTTTTCACCACCACACTGTTGCTGATCGCGATCGTGGCGGCGTTGAACCTCTCGGCGATCTGGCTTCGTACCCGCTTGAGGCGGAGGTTCGTCGCCTCCGCTTTCTGATTGATTCGTGAAGGAGAGCCATGGCCGACTCCACCACCAATACTCCGGATAATCCGGCGCCCCAGACCGGCGTCGACGCGCCCGAGGGACAAACCGACGCCGCGCCCGGCTTCACCAGCCAGCCCCAGGGCGGGCGCCTCGAAGCCATCGTCCGCGGCGAACGCGTTCCCACCGAAACTCACAACGCCGTCGAGTCCGAAGACATCGTCCTCGAGATCGATGACTTCAGCCTGTGGTACAGTGATAACCAGGCGCTGTTCAGCAACACCATCAACGTCCCCCGCGGCAAGGTCACCGCGCTCATCGGGCCCTCCGGGTGCGGCAAGTCGACCCTCCTCCGTTCAGTCAACCGACTCAACGACCTGATCGACATCGTCCGCATCGAAGGCGACATGCGACTCAATGCCGACAGCATTTATGACTCCGGCGTCGACGTGATCGAACTCCGCAAACGCATGGGCATGGTCTTCCAGAAGTCCAACCCCTTCCCCATGAGCATTTACGAAAACGTCGTCTACCCACTGCGGATTGACGGCGAGCGCAGTAAAAGCGTCCTCGATGAAGTGTGTGAACGTTCCCTGCGTGGCTCGGCGTTGTGGGATGAAGTGCGCGATCGGCTGCATGAAAACGCCCTGGGCCTGTCCGGCGGACAGCAGCAACGTCTGTGCATCGCCCGCGCCATCGCTGCTGAACCCGAAGTGCTGCTCATGGACGAACCTTGCTCCGCGCTCGATCCCATCGCCACCGGCAAGATCGAAGACCTCATCCAGGAACTCAAGGGCGACTACTCGATTCTCATCGTCACCCATAACATGCAGCAGGCCTCCCGCGCCAGCGACTACACCGCCTTTATGTTCCTCGGTCGTATCATCGAGTACGGCCCGACCATCGACGTGTTCACCAATCCCCACCTCAAAGAAACCGAAGACTACATCACCGGCCGCTTCGGCTGACCAAGGAGACAAACCATGACGCGCATCCTGACTTTCGCCATTGCATTGAGCCTGGCCCTGTTCATCACCGGCTGCCAGGAACAGGGCTCGACCACTGCGACCACGGGCGATTCCAACACCTCAGTCACGGCCCAACAGCCCACTGGCGATGCTTCGGCTTACGCCAAGGAAGGTTTCACCGTGAAGATCGTCGACGACCGGTTGTGGATTTTCCAGGGGGACGAATTCCCGGAACATTTGCCCGACAAGCACTCGACCTTTGTCGGGGCCGGCCCCGAAGGCATGACCATCAAAGCCCCCGACGCCGAAACCGTGCAGGCCTACCTCAGCGCCGAATAGTTTGCATTCCCTCACCCCCGAGCGAGGGAGGAGACGGAAGATGTCCATCCATCTGCAGCGACAATTCGATCGTGTAAAGAAACATGTACTTCAGCTTGGCGCCATGGCGGAGGAGTCTGTCGAACGCGCCATCCGGGCCGTACATCAGCGCGACGTCGAGTTGGCCGACCAGGTTATCGCCGACGACCGGAAGGTCGACCTGATGGAGATCGACATCGAGGAGGAATGTCTGCATACGCTGGCGTTACACCAGCCGGTGGCGTTCGACCTGCGGTTCGTTGTGGCGGTGCTGAAGATCAACAGCGACCTGGAGCGCATCGCCGACCTGGCGGCGAATGTGGCCGAGCAGGCCAAGTTTCTCGCCGACATGGCCAAGCCCAGCCAGGTGCCGTTCGACCTGACCGGCATGGGCCGCACCGTGCGTACCATGCTTAAGAAGTCGCTGGACGCGCTGGTCAACGTCGATCCCAACGTCGCACTTGAAGCCGCGGCCATGGACGACCGGGTCGATACGATTCATCGCGAGATGTACGAGGCGATCGAGGCGGCAATGCGCGACAACCCGCATCAATTGCCGCAGTACATCCACCTGCTGAACATCTCACGCCAACTCGAGCGCATGGGCGACCACTGCGTGAACATTGCCGAGGACGTGCTGTACATGGCACGCGGCGACATCACGCGGCACAATGCCTGATGTGATGTTGCGAACGGGGTTTACGCTGGGGGCTTGACCGGGTGCTTCTTTGGGGCAGGCTCGACTTCGATCAACTCATCGGGGCGCAGCACGTCCACGTCGGTCTTGCGGGCGGTGAAGGTTTCGCCGTCCGGGTTCTGCGCGAAGCCCAGTTCTTCGAGGTGAGCCAGGAGTTTGTCGTGGGACACCTTGGTCGCGGGCTTCCAACCGACACCCTTGGACAGGTTTTCGCGGAGCCGATGCAGATCGATCGTAACGATGCAGATGTTGCTCATGCTCATGGTGGGTCGTTGCGGGGTTGCGGGTGCGATTTGTGTCGAGGACATGCTAGGCGCTGAATCGGGCCGGGGCGCGTCACATCATGCCTAAAATGAGCTTCGCTTCTTCGCTCATCATGTCTTTCGACCACGTCGGCGTCCAGACAATCGAAACGTCGCAGCTTTCCACTTCGTCGAGCGACTCGATGCTGGCCGCGGCGATCTGCGGCAGGCTCTGGGCCTCGGGGCAGTTGGGCGTGGTCAGCGTCATCTGTACGTGGACGTGTTTAGCACTTTCGCCGTCGTTGATCTGGATATCGTAGATCAGGCCGAGCTCGTAGATGCTGACCGGGATCTCCGGGTCGTAGACCTGCTTAAGCATATGCACGATCTTTTCATCGAGCGGCGCGTCTTCCGGGGCCGGCTCGAACTTCGGGCGCTGCGGCGTCTGCGGACCGAAACCATACGGACCGTACGGACCGAAGCCTGGTGAGGGTGACTCTGGCTCGGGGGTTTGCGGCAACTCCATGACTACTTCTCCTCCGCAGCCAGCGCCCGGATGCGCTGCACCATCGCGTGCAGACCGTTGCGCCGGCCCATCGTCAGGTGCTGTTCCAACCCGAGCTTGGTTAAAAACGCATTGACATCGAACCCCAGCACGTCCAAAGTGCGCTGCCCGCTGAACAGACGCTCGAGCAACGCGATGAGGCCGCATACCAACGCCGAGTCAGACTCGGCGATGAACTGGATGCGGTCACTGTCCTGCGGATCGTGTCGCAGCACGAGATACACCGTGCTCTGGCAGCCGTACACGCGGTTGGCCTCGGTCTTCCACGATTCGGGCAGCGGCGTGAGCTTCGATCCCATATCCAGCAGGTACTGGTAGCGCTGGTCCCAGTCTTCGAGAAACTCAAAGTCGCCGATGACCTGGTCGGCCACCGCCGCGGGAGAATCATCCGCGGCTTTGGGGAACTCGATCGAAGCTTCAGGCTGCGGCGCGGCGGGTTTGCGGTCGGCGTACGTATTGACGATCTGGCCCACCCCGTCGGCCAGCGCATCGACCTCGGCGAGCGTGTTGTAGAACGCCATCGACGCGCGGCAGGTCGCGCTCAAGCCGAACCGCTCCATCAGTGGCTGCGTGCAGTGGTGGCCGGTCCGCACGGCGATGCCACGCGCATCGAGGAGGTTGCCCAGGTCGTAGGCACCGATGCCGTCCACGACGAACGAGACAACGCAAGTCTTGTGCTGGGCGTTGCCGATGATGCGCAGGCCGGGGACCGCGGCCAGGCGCTCGGTGGCGTGGGCGAGCAGTTCCTTTTCGTGCGCCTCGACCGCCGGTCGATCCAGGCCGGTCAGGTAATCGAGTCCCGCGGCCATGCCGATCGCGCCGGCAATGTTGGGCGTTCCCGCCTCGAAGCGAGCGGGAGGCTCGGCATACACCGTCTTCTCAAACGACACCGACTCGATCATCTCGCCACCGCCCTGGTAAGGCGGCATGTCGCGCAGCAGGTCGGTCCGAGCGATCAGCGCCCCGATGCCCGTCGGACCCAGGGCTTTGTGGCCGCTGAATGCGTAGAAATCAGCACCCAGGCCCGGCACATGCACCGGCACATGGGGCACGGCCTGCGCGCCGTCGACGAGCACCTTCGCGCCGACGGCGTGGCCGGCTTCGACCAGCCGCCGCACGGGATTGATCGTGCCCAGGCTGTTGCTGATCTGCACCGCCGCGACGATGCGCGTGCGGTCGTCGATGAGCGTGTCGAGCTGATCCAACTGCAGCTCGCCGTCGTCACCCACCGGGATCACCCGCAGCTCCGCACCGGCCTTATCGCAGGCGATCTGCCAGGGGACGATGTTGGAGTGATGCTCCATGCCCGTCAGAACGACGTTGTCGCCGGCGCCGATCACCTGTCCGCCATAGCTGGCGGCGACGAGGTTGATCGCCTCGGTCGCGCCGCGCGTGAACACGACGGTGTATTCATCGTCGAGGTTGAAGAAACGCTGCACGGTCAGTCGCGCATTTTCATACGCTTCGGTCGCGAGGACGCTCAGGCGATGGGCCCCGCGGTGGACGTTGGCGTTGTATCGACGGTAGTAATCATCCAGCGCCTCGATAACGGCGCGTGGCTTCTGGCTGGTCGCGGCGTTGTCGAAGTAGACCAAAGGCTTGCCGTCGACCTCCTGCGCCAGCACGGGAAAGTCGGCGCGGATCGCGTCGACATCGAATACAGGTTGTGCGATCGTCGTCGCCATGAATTACACGCGGTAGAGCCGATCCTTCACTTCGCGGCTGAACTCCGCCGACAGCTTGTTCGCCATCGGGAGCTTGGCAATCATCTGTTCGGCCAGCAACTGCCGTACCGGCACGAGCTGCATGCGATCGAAGCCTTCGGCTGCGAAGGCGTAGATCAACATCGCCCGGGCCACGTCCTCCGGCAGGCCCCGGGCGCGGAAGTAGAACACCGCCTCGGGGTCGACCTGCCCGGTCGTCGCGCCGTGCGTGCAGCGGACGTCGTCGGCATAGATTTCCAACTGGGGCCGGGCGTTCATGCGGGCGTCGCCGGTCAAGAGCATGTTGCGATTGTTCTGAATCGCATCGGTCTGCTGGGCGATACGGTCGACCTTGATCCGCCCGGTGAACACGCCGTGACTGGTGTCGTTCATGATGCCCTTGTAGAACTGCCGCGACCGGCAGTTGGGGGCGCGGTGATGCACGCGCATCGCGTTGTCCAGATGCTGATCGTTGTGCCCGACGAACAGGCCGTTGATCAGGCAGTGGCACTCGGTACCGGCGAGCGTGGGACGAATGTTGTTGCGCACCAGCGACCCGCCGAGCAACACGGTGTGCGAATGCACATCCGAATGTTCGCCCTGGTGGGTGTGCAGCGTCGAAATATTGGTCGCCTGCTCGCTTTCCTGCTCGAGCATGTAGTGATGCACGATCGCTTCGTCGTCCGCGAAAATCTCGGTCACGGCATTCGTAAAATAAGCCCCGTCAACCAGGGCGACGTAGTGCTCGATCACCGTCGCCTTGGCGCCGCGCTCGGCGATGATCAGGTTGCGGGGATGGGTCATCACCATCGCGCCGCTGGCCACGGAAAGCACATGCAGCGGCTTGTCGAGTTCCTCGCCGGCCTTGACGTGAACAACCACGCCGTCCTCGATCATCGCCGTGTTCAACGCGCTCATGGCATCGGTTTCGGTTTCGACCTGTGACCCGAGCTTGTCGGTGATCGCGTCAGGGTCGGCCTGCGCCGCCGCGGCCAGCGTCTGCACACAGGAAATATCCTTGTCCGACAGTTCAGCGTTGTAATGCCCGTCCACGAACACCATCCGATACGCATCAAGGTCGGGGATATCGAACGCATCGATACGATCGGCATCGACCGAAACATCGGACTCGCCCAGCGGCAGACCGCCTTCGAGTCGCTTGAGGTTGGTGTATTTCCAATCCTCGTGTTTGGTCGTGGGGATACCCTGCGCGACGAAGTGATCGAACGCAGCCACGCGGATGGGGTCGAGTTCACCCGTGCCCATCTCGGCGGCGCGCTGGCGCACCTGCTCGAACGCGTCGGCATAGCTGTTGGTCACGACTTGCATATCCGTCTGTGTCATGTCACCTACCGTGATGGCTCGGATCAGGCCGTACCCGCGACTTCCGCCTTGGCCCAATCGGTGTAACCCTTGGCTTCCAGTTCCTCGGCGACCTCGATGCCGCCGGTCTTGACGATGCGACCATCAACCAGCACGTGCACGACGTCGGGCTTCACATAGTTCAGCAGTCGCTGGTAGTGCGTGATCAAGAGGAACGCGCGCTTGCCATCGCGCATGTTGTTCACGCCTTCGCTGACGATCCGCAGAGCGTCGATGTCGAGGCCCGAATCGGTTTCGTCGAGAATCGCCAGTTCCGCGTCGAGCACGGCCATCTGGAAGATTTCAAAACGCTTCTTCTCGCCGCCGCTGAAGCCCTCGTTGA
>CAYYPN010000089.1:0-9944 GCA_964473545.1 uncultured Planctomycetaceae bacterium | reverse complement strand
ATCAAGCTGGTGTTGCGCGGGCGGCGACGGCGCAGTGAGGATGTGGATGCGGCGCCGATTGCCGAGGCTTGAGGATAAGGCGAAGCAGCAAGCGTTGGCGGGGCGTTAGACGCTGAAGAAATCGTCGTCATCGCCACTTGCCGGTTCGTCGTCGAACAGATCCTTGTGGCGGTGGTGGATGCGGATGACCTTGACCAGGTGCGATGCGAGCAGGGGGCAGACCGCCGCCATGAGGGCGATCGCATCGTCGTCGAACGGCTCGGCGTCATCGCGGAACAGGCACATCGACGCCAGCGGCTGACCATCCTCGTCGAGGCACGGCCCGGCCAGCACGTGCGACCCGGCCAGCCACCCGCAGGACTCGCCCAGCCAGTGCGACAGGGCGTTGTCCTCGGTGAAATGCAGCAGCTCCGGCTCCTCGGCCAGTGCGGGCGCCAGCCCGTCGGCCAGGTGCTGCAGCATGACCTGCGAGCTTTCCTTGGTGTTGGAATAGTTGACGTACCCGCCGACGCTGTAACCGCCGACGCTGTTGGGCAGGAAGATGACCGCGTTGGTCGGGCCGACCTTCTGCAGCACGAACTCCAGCGTGCAGCGAAGGGTCTGTTCGAGGTCGAGCTCGTCGGCCAGCACGCCCCGCAGCTCGCCGGTCAGCTCGATGTTCTGCACCTGGTGCGCCAGTTCCTGGTACGCGGTGACCAGGTCGTTGCAGAGGATGTCGACCTGCTGGCTGATGTCGTGTCGGGCCTGGTTGAGCTGCTTGCAGAGCTTGCGCAGCCGGCCGATGCGGCGGTCGCGCTGGAAGTCGCGGCGCTGGCGTTGGAGGGCGTCGCCCACGCGCCGGTTCAGTTCCTCGATGTCGAAGGGCTTGGACAGGAAGTCGACGGCCCCGGCCCGCATGGCCGCGACCGCGCGGTCGACGGTGGCGTGGCCGGTGACGACGATCGATTTGGCCGCCGGTTGAATCTCGTTCACTTCCGCGGCGAAGCTCACGCCATCGCCGTCGGGCAGCATCGCATCGATCAGCACGAGATCGACGTGCTGGTCGTTGAGGATGCCGCGGGCGGCGTCGAGGTTATCGGCATACACGATGCGGCGGGTTTCAGTCTGGACCGCATGGGCGATGGCCTGGCCGACCTCCTGGTCGTCTTCCACGATCAGGATCGTAAAACGCGGCGCGGCGTTGGCCTGGGCCGGGGGTTGCAGGCCGGGGTTAATGCTTCGGCTGGTTGACGGCACGGTCCTCTCCTGACGTCTGGGCGGGCCGGTCGCCGGCCTCGCCGTTCGGGTCTTCCGCCCCGACCCCAAGGTGATCGGCTAAGGGGAGGGTCACGGTCGCGGTGGTTCGGTTATCGGCCGCACTGTCGAGCGCGATCCGCCCGCCGAGTCCCTCGATCAGCCGCTGTGCCCGGGCCAGGCCGAGGCCGGTTTGACGCCCGGCGGGCTTGCGGCTGAAGAACGGGTCGAACGCGTGCTCCAACGTCTCGGCGTCCATGCCCGTCCCGTTGTCTATCACCTGCAACACCAATCGGTCATCCAACGGATCGACCTGAGCGGTAACGCGCACGGGTTGTGAAGGTTTCGCTTCGTGTGCGTTGATGAGCAACTCACCGAGCACCTGGGCCAGGTGATCCGCATCCGTACGCAGTGCCGGCAACTGATTCACCGACCCGGCCCGGATCGCCGGTGCATCCGGATAACGACGGCGCAACATCTGCACCGCCCGCTCCAACACGTCGGTCAACGTCGTCGATGCGATGCGCGGTCGCGGCGGTTCGGCGAACAGATGCAACGCGGTAATCAGGTCGCTCAGCCGCTGGGCGTGCTCGAAAACCATCGCGGCGTCGGCCTGCTCGCGCGTGCCGCGCTCCAGCTTCATGCTCAGAAGCTGCGCCCGGCCGCTGATGACCGCCAGGGGATTGTTCATCTCGTGCGCCGCGCCCGCGGCCATCTCGCCCAGCCGCGCCAACGACTGATGCTGCAGCAAAGCTTCCTGCGTCTCGGTCAACACCCGGTTGGCCTCGGCCAACTGCTCGGCAAGGCGGCGGGCGCCGTCGTGCTGGCACGCCGCCCCGATCGCCGCCCCCCACGTCGCGGCCAGGGCCTGCAACTGCTCGGTCTCCGGCAATTCCGACCGATCATGCACCAGCACCGCCGCCGTACCCCACGCACACGGCAACGGCAACAACCTCACCTCACGCAGATCGTCAAACCCCACCAGGTAATCGGCCAGCCACGGCAAGACGCCCATCCAACCGACCGGCAGCTCGTCGCGCTGCGCCAACGCGCTCAGGTCCTGCAGGTTCGGCGGCGGGTCGGCCAGTTGTGAACGCACGAGTCGACCTTCGCCGTTGAACTGGCTGATCTGCCATTGCGTCTTGTCGCCGCCCTGGTGGATGACCGCGTAACGACCCGGGCCGAACACACTGACGCCGCTGGTGACGACGGCGGCGAGCACCTCGGTGATCGTGCGGGCCGGGCCGATCTGCTGGCTGTGGAACTGGGTGATGGCGGCGATGGCGCGGCCGCGCTGCGCCGCGGTGCGCCGCTGGCGATCCAGTTGCGTGTTCAGCCGACCGAGCACGGCGTTGGCCTGCATGATCGACTCGACGAACAGCCTGCGATCCGGCGTGGCGCCGACGCCCAACGCGGTGGCCCGACGTTCGATCTCTTCGTGCAACTGGTCGCTGACTTCGGTCACGCGGTCCGGATCGAGCCCAAGCTCCTCGATGCGGGCATCGATGCCTTCGTCGAGCACGTAGTTGCCGCTGTAGCCGATGTGCTGGCGGCGGACGATCAGGTCGGCCAGACCGACAAGGCCGACCATGCGCTGGTGCGGCAGGTCCGGCAGTGACCGGTACTTCGACCCGTGCAGCCAGATGCAGTCGCCGAGCATGTGACTCAGGCCCCACTGCTCGGCCAGTCGCTTGCCCGCGGTGTAGTGGTCGATGCCCAGGACCTTGCGTTCGATCTGGGCGATGTTGGCGTGGGTGCGTTCGGTCAGGTCGATCACGCGCTGGTAGCTCTTGGGCAGAACGTGGTCGAGGGCGAGCTTGCCGATGTCGTGGAGCAGGCCGCAGACGAACGCCTCGGACGGATCGAGGTCTTCGTGCCGGCCGTGACGGTTGGCGAGCATCTCCGCGGCGACGGCGACGCCCAGGCAATGCCGCCAGAACGCCGCATGATCCAGCCGCGGTTCATCCGAGCCTTCGCCGTCGTTCGGCGTCTGGCCGAACGTCTCGAACACCTTGATCGACAGCACCGCGTTGCGGATCGAATCGAACCCCAGCAGCACCACCGCCCGGTCGATGGTCAGGGTTTGCTGGCGCAGGCCCATCGTCGACCCGCGGCACAACGACAGGATCTTCGTCGTCATCGCCGGGTCGCTGCGCACCAGGTCGATGATCTGCCGTGCGTCGGAGTCGTCGGCGCTGGTGATCTGCAACAACCGCATCGCCACCGACGGCAACGTCGGCAACGCTTCCACCTGCTGAAGGATCAGCTCGATGCGTCTGGCGGCGTTGGTGGTGAGATCGGTCATGGCAGAAAATCAGGAAAGCAGAAAACCAGAAGATCAGAAAAGCGGTGTTGCACAGCTCGACGGATCGGCAGTCCCCTTTTCTGCTGTTCTGCTTTTCTGTTGTTCCGCTTTACTGCCGAGCCGGTCAGGTCAGTTCCAGCAACCCGGTGATGCGCTCGAGCAGGCGTTCGATGTTGAACGGCTTCTTCACGAAGTCGTCGGCGCCCGCCGCGAGCAGGTCGTCGATCTCGTCCTGGTTAACCACGCCCGAGACGATGATGATCTTCATGTCGGTCATGTTCGGGTCCTGCCGCACGGTCTGGCAGACGACGTTGCCGTTGATGTCCGGCAACATGTAGTCGAGGATCATCAGCTCCGGGCGGAACTGGTGGGTCTGGATGCCCGCGTCATAGCCGGTGCTGGCGGTGCGGACGTCGAACCGGCCGTCGCGCTCCAGCACGTCGACGAACAACTCGACGATCGCCTCGTCGTCATCGACGACCAGCACGCGGCGCTTGCCCGACTCCAGGCGGTCCAGCGGAATGTCGTTGTCGCGCATGAAGCGGAGCAACTCCTCCCGGGGAATACGCCGAAAACGCGATCCGGGCACGCGAAAGCCCCGCAATCGCCCGGCGTCGAAGCATCGAATAATGGTCTGCTGGGACACCTGGCAGACTTCGGCGGCCTCGCCGGTGGTGAACACCTGCTTGTCCCGCAGTTCGTTAAGGCTGCTGCTCTCGACCATCTTCGCCACGCTCCCGGCCCTTGATGCTAGGTTAATCCTACGGTCGGGCCAATTTGTCCACCTTCTCCACTTTCACAATCGGGCCTCAACCCCTACAACTTAACACGCCGCTGCAATCGGCTACGGGAAGTTATACGCCAGCCGGGCTCAATTGGTTGTATAAGCAACAATCAGCGTGGGGCCATGTCGCCCCAGCCACCCACAAACCATTTAATGTCAAGATATTATTGATTTGTTGCGGTTTGCTCAGGATAATCCAATCGAGGTTTACACCCATGGCATACCGCTTCAGACGCTCCGAACGCCTGTCCCGGGCCATCCGCCGCGTCGGCGGCGAGCAGATGCAGGCCGCCGTCGACGACCTGACCGAGCCCCGGGCCGCCGACCCCGAGGCGGTGCATGACGCCCGCAAGCGGGTCAAGAAGGTCCGCGCCCTCGCTCGGCTGGTCCGCAGCGACCTCGGTGAGCAGTTCGACGCCGACAACGCCCTGCTCCGTGATGCCGCCCGCCGACTGTCCGAAGCCCGCGATGCGCAGGTGCTGGTCGAGACGTTCGACGACCTGATGCAACATGACGAAGCGCCCGATGCGCCCGCCGACGGCGCCGCAACCGTTCGCCAGACTCTGGTCCGCAAGGTCGAGGCCGCCCGGCGCCGACTCGAACACGACGACGCGACCACGCAGGCACGCCGGGCCTTCGACACCGGCCGCCAGCACATCCACGACTGGCCCGTCAAGGGCAGCGACTGGTCGACGATCCGCAAAGGGCTCAAGCGCGCCTACAAACGCGGCCGCAACCGGATGCACGCCGCGATGGACGATCCCACCGACGAGAACCTGCACGACTGGCGCAAGCGGGCCAAGGACTTGTGGTACGACATGCGTCTGCTGGAAGGCGTCTGGAAACCCGTGATGCGCAGTTGGGTCAGGGAACTGGATCGCCTGGGCGACCTGCTGGGCCTCGATCACGACCTGGCGGTGTTCAACCAGACCCTGCGCGACGCATCGCTGACCGACAACGGATCGGCCGCGCAGGCCCGACTCATCGACCTGGCCCGCGAGCGTCGCCGCGAACTGCAGGCCGATGCCTTCGACCTCGGCCGCCGCATCTACACCGAGAATCCCGCCGCCTTCGCCGACCGCATCGGCGGATACTGGCACGCCTGGCGATCGTGAATCACCGCGGCACGATCTGACGCGCCAGCCGCATGTCATCCAGACGCAGGTGTTTGAGCGTGGGGATCTGCTTGAGCACCATGTAATCCTCGGGCTTGAGCTGATCGCCCATATAGGCCGCTTCGAGCGTTTCCAGCGGCATCCGCGTCAGCGGCTGCAGCGTCGTCAATCCACGGTTGAACGAGATGCTCAACTCGCGCGGCCGAAAGTGGGCGATCCCCGCCAGGTTCTCACCGACCAGGTGCGACCGCTCGGCGATCAGCGTCTGCACGCTCGCCGCGTCGACCCCCGATACCGAGTCAAGGCTGTCGCAGTCGGAGATGTCGAGCAACTGCAGCTTCATCCCGCGACATTCCTCGAGGTTGCCGGTGATGTTGCGGCAATCGTGCAGGTTCAACGACTGCAGCGGCATCCCCTCGATGCCCGCCAGCGAGTCCAGCCCGTCGCACCCGGCGAGGTCCAACTCCTTCAGCGGCTTGCCCCGCAGCACCGACAGGTCCCCGCGCAGGTTCCAGCACATCCGCAGGCTCAACTCTTCCAGCGGCATGTCCGCCAGCGGCGCGATCGACTCCAGGTTCTGACAGCCGTGCAGGTTCAGCGACTTCAGCGGCATGCCCCGCAACACGTCGATGCTCTTGAGCCGCTTGCAGTCGCGCAGGCTCAACCGCTCCAGCTTCATCCCGTACAGCGGCATGATGTTGGTGATGTCCGGGTTGCCGTAGAGGTTGATGGACGTGATGCGCTGCGGGTTGTTCTCCGTGCGCATGCGGATCGGCATGCCGTTGACCTCTTCCAGCGCCTGCTCGATGACCTGGATCTGGCGGTGCGGCGGCAGGCGGTCCCTTGCGGCGGCGAACGCGATCCAGTCGCTCATCGACCGCTCGGCCACCTGGGGCCGCTCCATCAGCCCCAGTTCCTGGTCCACCTGGCGCAACGCCAGCGCCGCGCGGGACCGGTTCATCCCCTCGGCCGCGGCGGGCGTCGACAGGTATTGCGTGTAGTAGTCCTTGGCCCGCCGCAACAGTCCCGGTTGCGCTGACTCGCTCGCATCCGCCGCCAGGCCGCGATACCACTGGCCCAACGCCAGCAACTGCTCGTCCGGCACTTCGTCAATCGGCTTGAGCACATACGGCATCAACTGCCCGGCGCCCTCGATGTCGGTGTGTTCGACGTGTTCGGCCGCATCCTCGGGTTGGTCCAGCTCCACGAGGTACAGGCGGCACAGCTCGGCATGCGCCGCGGCATCGTCGGGATTGTTCGCCACGCGCGACTCGTAGCTGCGGATGAACGTGAACGTCCGCTTGCGTGAGCGGACCCGATCGAGCAACCGGTCGATCTCGTCGGTGTCGGACGACTTGATACGTCGCGCGTAACCGCCGGCCCGCGCGAGCAAGGTCTCGGCCTGCGGCAGTTCATCGGCAACGAGGTGGTTGCGGGCGGCGCCGACCATCGCATCGACGAGCTTGCGGCCGACCTGGTCCTGCTCGGGCCCGCGTGTCACTTCATACCAGCGCTGCAATAGTTCCAGGCGTTGCTCGCGGTAAGCCTCGGCCTGCCTGGGGAAGCGATGGATCAACGCCTCGATCGCCTGCTCGGCCACGGCGTAGCGGTCGCGCTTCGTATGCGTCAGGTCGAACGCGGTTTCGTAGAGGATGCGAACCAGCGGCGGGCTGGCCGCGGCGCCGCGGGCCGCCTCGATCAGCTCCACGGCGAGCTGGGCGTCATCCTCATCCGAGCGGGTATCGCGAGCCTGGCTCAGGCGTCGGCCGTAGACGTCCTCGAACACCTTGGCCGCTTCGTCGGCGGATGCGTCGGGCGAGTCATCGGCTTGTGCGACGGCCGCGCCGGCCGGCACGAGGAGCATCACCGCCAGCGCCAATCGGATCGATTGCCAGAGCATGCCAGACCTCCTTGCCGGATGTGTTAAGGGTACCAGACGCCGGCGGAGTCGCGGCAGGTTCACGTTAAGCCCTTAATTCCATGTTGGTTGCGCTATTCTCCCAACCCCACCCCGCGCCAGCCCGGTCACGTGGTAACGACTACTTGAGTTCGACCGACCAGTACGCGTTGTCCAGGAACGCCTGCCAGCAGGCGTACTTGTCCTGGCCCATGCGGAGGTTGATGACGGGATTGCGTTTGGGTTGGACGGGCTTGCGGATCAGGTGCATGCGGGCCTGCGTGGGCGTGAGGCCGCCCTTGCTGGAGTTGCACTTGACGCAGGCGCAGACGAGGTTGGCCCACGAGCTCTTGCCGCCCTGGGCGCGGGGGATCACGTGGTCGATGCTCAGCTCGCTGGTCGGGAACTTGCTCCCGCAGTACTGGCAGGTGTTGCGGTCACGGGCGTAGATGTTGCGGCGGTTGAGCTTGACCGACTGCTTCGGCAGGCGATCGTAACCCAGCAGGCGAATGATCCGCGGCACCGCCAGATGCATCCGCACCGTCCGCACCCAGTCGGTGTTCTCGGGCAGCGCATCGCGGAAGCTGCTCAACTCCGCCCACGACTCGAAGTCGTAGCTGGCATACTTGCCATCCTCGACGCTGATGACCTCGGCCAGATTGCGGAACAGCAGACTGAACGCCCGACGCGCATTGACCACCCGCACCGCCATGTACAGACGGTTGAGCACCAGCACGTTGGCGTTGAGTCCGGCCGGCTGAACGATCACACCCGTTTCTCCACAATTTCCAACCTAACAGACGCGGCAGATTGTAGCCCGCGCTCGCGCAACCCGCAATACAACGTGGGGTTAGCGTTCAATTTGCCCCCAAGGCGTGTGCGCTTAAGCCCCCATGCCTGCGACGCCGGGGTCGGGACGCCCCGGCTCGCTGAATGCACCACGCGCGACGCGACGTAATCGGTGCTTGTCAAACGATGCGCCGGCGCGCTGCCTGACATGTCAGGGGGGGGCTGTCAGGTTCACCGCCAAAAACCCTCGCGTACGCACGAGGATCCGCAAACAATCAACGCCCGACCTGACATTCGACGATGTCAGGGTCATGTCAGACCTGACACCGCGAAAAAAATCTTCCGCCCGCCAACCCCTGCAAGTCATGGGACTTGGCTGAAAATCGGGCAAATCGCGCGCCTCAACGGCGCGCGCCAACGTGTCGCTCAGGTTCGGCTTGGCGTCCCTCAAGCCGAACCTGTCCCACGGACCCCTTCGGGGAGTCTTTGAAGGTCCGGGTCACTTTCGGGGGTCAGTTCCGGGGGTCAGTGCCGGAAGTGTCGCCGGCCCGTGAACAGCAACGTCACCTTGGCGTCGTTGCAGGCCTGGATGGTTTCGTCGTCGCGTTTGCTGCCGCCGGGTTGGATGATGGCTTTGACGCCGGCGTTGATCAAAACGTCCGGGCCGTCGCGGAAGGGGAAGAACGCATCGCTGCCGGCAACCCCTCCCTTGGCGCGATCGCCGGCCTTTTCGACGGCGAGCCTGCAACTCGCCACGCGGTCCATCTGGCCGGCGCCGGCGCCGACGAGCATCGCGTCGTTGACGATGCAGATGGCGTTGGACTTCAGATGTTTGACCGCCATCATTGCCAGCGTGCCGTCCATGAGCAGCTTGTCATCCGGCCCGGGGCCGGCGGCGTGTTCCCATCGGGTCGGGTCGAAGGGGGCGAGGTCGCGCTGTTGCACGAGCAACCCGCCGGTGATCTTCTTCATGTCCAGCTCGGACGCGTCGCGGTCGCCGGGGTCGGGCAGTTCGCCGGTGGCCATGATGCGCACGTTCTTCCAACGTTCGCTCAACAGCTTCAGCGCCTCGTCTTCGTAGCTCGGGGCGATGATGACTTCGAGGAATTTCTGGCCTTCGACGATTTTCTCGGCCGCGGCTTTCGTGACGGGTCGGTTGAACGCGACGATCCCGCCGAACGCCGCGAGGGGGTCCCCGGCGTAGGCTTTCTCGAAGGCCTCGGCGACGTCGTTGGCGGCGGCGAACCCGCAGGGATTGGCGTGTTTGATGACGCTGACGGCGGCGGCGACGTCGGCGCGGACCTCCTTGACCAGTTCCAGCGCGCCGTTGCCGTCGTAGTAGTTGTTGAAGCTCAGGGCCTTGCCGTGCAGTTGCTCGGCGGTGACCAGGCCGGGCTCGTGGGCGCCGGTCATGCGGTAGACCGCGCCGTCCTGGTGGGGGTTTTCGCCGTAGCGGAGGCCGGCGGCATGCCGATCCAGCCGCCAGATGATCGTCTGCGGCATCGGCTGGTCGGAATGCCCGGCCATCCAGCCGGCGATGGCGGTGTCGTAGGCGGCGGTGCGGAAGTAGGCGCGGGTCGCCAGGCGGCGGCGGAAGGCGAAGCTGGTGCCGCCGTCGTGCTGTTGCATCTCGGTGACGACCTGATCGTACTGGCCGGGGTCGGTGACGACGGTGACGAAGGCGTGATTCTTCGCAGCCGATCGGATCATGCTCGGTCCGCCGATGTCGATGTTCTCGATGGCCTCGGCTTCGTCGACGTCGGGTTTGGCGACGGTCTGCTCGAAGGGGTAGAGGTTGACGCAGACCAGGTCGATCGGCTC
>CAYYPN010000088.1:0-9986 GCA_964473545.1 uncultured Planctomycetaceae bacterium | reverse complement strand
CCCGCGCCTTCCACGTCAGGTAGAACGGGTCGATCGGGATGCAGTGCCCGCCCAGCCCCGGGCCCGGCGTGAACCGCTGGAAGCCGAACGGCTTGGTCGCCGCCGCGTCGATCACCTCCCACACGTCGATGTCCATCCGCGTCAGCAATACCTTCATCTCGTTGACCAGCGCGATGTTCACCGCGCGGTAGATGTTCTCCAGCAGCTTCGCCGCCTCGGCAACCTCGGCGCTGGACACCGGAATCACCTGCTCGATCGCCTGGCGATACAACTCGGTGGCGATGTCGCCGCTGACCGGGTCGATGCCGCCGACGAGTTTGGGGATGGTCTGTGTGCGAAAGTTGGCGCTGCCCGGGTCCTCACGTTCGGGGCTGTAGGCGACGTAGATGTCCTCGCCACAGGTCAAGCCCGAAGCTTCCAGGCGGGGCAACACCACCTCGCGCGTCGTGCCCGGGTAGGTCGTCGATTCCAGCACGACCAGTTGCCCGGGGCGAATGGTCCGGCCGATCGCGTCGGCGGTCGTCTCCACGTAGCTCAGGTCCGGCTCCATGTGCTTGCCCAACGGCGTGGGCACACAGATCAGCAGCGCGTCGGCCTCGTTCAGCCGACCGAAGTCGGTCGTGCACGCGAACCGATCCGACGCCGCCAGTTCACGGACGAAGTCTTCGCCGAGATGCTTGAGGTAGCTTTCGCCGGCTTCGAGGGCCTGGATCTTCTTCGGGTCGACGTCGAAGCCCAGCGTGCGATACCCCGCCCCATGAAACGCCCGCGCCAGCGGCAGACCGACGTAACCCAACCCGATCACCCCGATACACGCCGAACGATCGGCTAGTTTCTGATGCAGGTCGCTGCTGGCGGTCACGTTCGGCCACTCCATGAGGGATGAGCTTGCCAGGCGAATATGTTAGCAGACCCGCGGAAACCGGAACACCGGCCAAGCGTCAGTCATCCACCAGCGGTCGCCACCAGTCGGCGTGCTCACGGTACCAGTCGATCGTCACGGCCAAAGCCTCGGGCCACGCCGAATGCGCCGGCCGCCAGCCCAGCTCCTCCCGGATCTTCGTCGCATCGATCGCATACCGCCGATCGTGGCCCGGTCGATCGGTCACGTACGCGATCATGCGGTCGTCGTGGCCCATCAAATCGAGGATCGTGCGCGTCAGGTCAAGGTTGGCCCGTTCGTTGTCCGCGCCGATGTTGTAAACCGCGCCGGCCCGGCCGCGCTCGAGCACCGCCAGCAGCGCCGCGGCATGATCATCGACATGCAGCCAGTCCCGTACGTTCTGCCCGTCGCCGTACAAAGGGACCGCCCTGCCGCGCAGGAGGTTCGTCACGAACCGCGGCACGATCTTCTCGGGAAACTGGTAAGGCCCGAAGTTGTTGCTCGAGCGGGTGATGATCGCATCGAGGTCGAACGTGTGACACGCGGCCCGCACCAGGCAGTCGGCCGCGGCCTTGCTTGCCGCGTAGGGGCTGTTGGGCTGCAGGGGGCTGGTTTCGGTGAACTTCGCAGGCGCGTCGTCCAAGGGCAACGACCCGTACACCTCGTCGGTGCTGATGTGCACGAGGCGGCGCTTGCCCCCGACGCGGCGCATCGCGTCGAGCAGCGCCTGCGTACCGGCGATGTTCGAATGCACGAATGGTTGGGTGTCGATGATGCTGCGATCGACGTGGCTTTCCGCGGCAAAGTGTACGACCGCGTCACACCGCGCGATCAAGGGCTCGGTCACCCCCGCGTCGTTGACGTCGCCGACGACCAGCTCGTGCCGCGTCGCGCCGTCCAGGTCCGCGACATTCTCCCGGCGGCCGGAGTAGGTCAGGGCGTCGAGGTTGACGATCGACCAGTCCGGGCGATGGCGCAGGGTGTAGCGGATGAAGTTGGACCCGATGAATCCGCAGCCGCCGGTGACCAGGAGGGACAGGCTCATGAGGCGGGCGACTCCGTGATGGGTGCGGCAACGAGATCAAGTTGATTGGCCCCGCCTTCGGCGACGAGGTTCGACGCGCGGTGCAGGCTGGCGAACGTGCCCGCGTCGGTCCACCAGCCGGCCAGTTCGCTCCATGTCACGTCGCCCCGCTGGACGTATCGCCGATTGACGTCGGTGATTTCCAGCTCCCCGTTGTCGGCCGGGCCGATCGCGCGGCAGAAGTCGAACACATCCCGGTCGTAAAAGTAGAACCCGGTCACCGCGAGGTCGGTCGGCGGGTCGGCGGGCTTTTCGACGATGTCGACGAGGCGGTCGCCTTCGAACCGGGCCACGCCGAAGCGGTGCGGGTCGTCGACGCGTTTGAGGATGAGCCGGGCCCCCGAAGTTTGCGTGGCGAAGGCCTGGGCGTCGCGGCGAAGATTCGTCTGGATGAGGTTGTCGCCGAGCACCACGCAGATCCTGCCGCGGTCGGCGAAGGCCTCGGCCAGCATCAGCGCGTCGGCGATGCCGCCCTGGCCCTCCTGGTAGGCGTACTCGAGGTGGCGGATGCCCAGGTGCCGACCGTCCTTGAGCAGCTTGACGAAGTCGCCGGCGTGTTCGCCCCCGGTCACCAGCAGGATGTCGTCGATGCCGGCGTTGAGCAGGCACTGGATGGGGTAGTGGATCATCGGCCGATCGTAGACCGGCAGGAGGTGCTTGTTCGTGACCAGGGTCAAGGGCCGCAGGCGCGTACCGAGACCGCCGGCCAGGATGACGCCTTTCATGGGCAGGGGACGGGCCATGGCGTGCCATGATACCGGCTCGCGGACGTTGGGCGTGTAACGGGTCGGACGCTGCCAAAGTTGACGCAGGAAAGCCTGCTCAGGCGTTGCAACGCGAATAATCGGTCATTTCGCGGGAATTATTGTGGGTTTCGGGTTGACATCTTCATCCCGACGGGTCTTAATAAAGATGACAATCAGGCACGCACATCAACCGTTGGTCTCAATTTATTCATTCATATCATCCAACGAAGCTAGGGAAGTGCCATGGAGAATTTGAGGACTCGTTCACATCGTTGCGGGTTTACGCTCGTGGAACTGCTGGTGGTGGTGGCGATCATCGCGCTGCTGCTGGGCATTCTGTTGCCGGCGTTGAGCCGGGCGCGGGATGCGACCAAACGCACTGCCTGCGGCACCAATCTCGCGGGCATCTACAAGGCGATGATCACCTATTCCGCCGAAGCCCAGGCCCAGCGCTACCCGATGGCGGGGCGGAGCGTCGGGAACAGCCCGTTCGAGGGATTCAACCATCCCGACCGCACATCCAGCACGCCGGATGAGTCGAATTTGGAGAACAACCTCACCGCGGGGTTGTGGATGCTCGTGCGCGACGGGTCGGCCACGCCGGAGTTGTTTATCTGCCCGGCTAACGCGGAGGACGTGCCCGATCCGCTGACGGTCGACGGCAACGCCGGCGGCACCCAGGCCGAGATCCAGAACACCTTCGACTTCTACAACCACAACAACCTCTCGTTCTCCATGATCTACTACCATCATGTGGGAGCGAACAATGGGGGCCGGACGGAGAAGTGGGCGGCGACGGCGCCGGTGTCGTGGGTGCTGATGGGCGACGATAACGACGCGCCGAAGGGGACGGCGAATCTGCATACTCATGAAGCGCACAGCAATCCCTCGCCGCAAGCGATCCGTGACGCGGAGAACAGCCGCAACCACAGCCAGGAAGGCCAGAACTTCCTGTTCAACGACGGCAGCGTGCGGTTTTCCCAGGATCCGTTCGTCGGGCCGATCAACGACAACGTTTATGCGGGGGACGCAGCCGATGCCGATGACCCCGAGGACGCCGAGCCGCCGCGGGCCAATTCCATCGCTATTTACCATAAGCTCGACCAGGACGTGATGCTCGTGCCGCTGTCGAACGGGGATCGTTACCTGAACGAGTAATCGCCGGTTGAGCGACTCTCATCTTTCGTCCGAGTGTCGTGACACAAGCCGTTTGTGGTGCGACACGCTCGATGAACGTATGGTGTCAACGACACCGTTGCGTGTGGAGGGCGTGGGTTTTAACGGAGCGGCGTTTTCAGCGACCGGTTCCCGAGTGTGACCGATTCGTGTCGCGGCCGGCGGAACATGATCATCTCGCATAAGTACCAGTTCATCTTCATCAAGACCGCCAAGACCGCGGGCACGAGCATCGAGACGTACCTGTCGCCGCACTGCGGCGCGGACGACGTGGTGACGCCGATCTATCCGCCCGAACCGGGGCATGAACCAAAAAATTTTCGCGGCCTGTTCAATCCGATCGGTGACTTACTGGCTGGGATTCGGCCATATGAGATCGCGACGATGCTCCGGGCGCGCTGGCGCTATTCCGCGCACATGGCGGCGTTTCAGGTTCGCCATCGACTGCCGCGGGATATCTGGGACAGCTACACCAAGTGGTGCGTCGAGCGCAACCCGTGGGACAAGGTGGTCTCCGACTTCAACTTTCGTAACAGTTTACAGCGGCACAACTGGAACGTGACCTTCGAGCAGTACATCCAGGGATGCAACTTCCCGCACAACGCCTGGCGTTACACCGAGCCGCGCCAACCGCGGCAGGTCATCGTCGATCGGGTGTTGCGGTTCGAGTCGTTGAACGAGGAACTGGGCAAGCTTTTCGGTGAGTTGGGCGTGCCGTTTGAAGGTGAGCTTTCGGCGCGGGCCAAGAGTCAGCATCGTGATCGCCGCAAGTCGACCGCCGAGTACTTCGACGCGGCATCCAGCCGGGTCGTGGCCGAAGCATTCGCCGATGAGATTGCGTTGTTCGGCTATGAGCCGCCGACGTTACCGCAGGCGTAGCATTTTGCGCAGGCGATCGGTGATGCTCTGGAGGTCCTTGCGGTCGGCCGGCGACATGACCAGGCGAATGACGAGCATCTGCAACAGGATCGTCCCGGCCAGCGCGATCAACCACCAGGCGGCCCCGTCGGGCAGCAGGAACCGGCGGATCAGTTCGAACACCACGCCGACGACGATGGCCGGCCCGACGCCTGGAGCGACCGCTTCGAGCAGGAACCGCCGCAGCGTCATCCCGGTCAACGTCGGTACCAGCGGCATCAGCAGCGTCGGCAGCACCGCGCCGCGCGCGATCAGCGCCGCAACCGCCACGCCCATCGCCCCGTGCTGCATCGGCCCGGCCAGCACCACCGCCAGCACCACACCGATGACCTGCGAGCCCAGCAGGCGGATCGACAAGGACTTCAACTTCGCCGTGGCCATGCCCACGCGCCGCAGCGCGTCGGTCGAAAACAGCGACGGGTAGGTCAGCAGCAAAATCGCCATCAGCGCCGGCGCCTCGGGGTACTTTTCGAGGGCCGGGCCCAGATACACCGCCAGCAACTCGTTGCGGAACACGACCAGCGGCGTGGCCGCCAGCAGCGACAGCCACAACAGCAACCGGGTCGATCGCATGAACGCATTGGCCAGCCGCCCCCGCTCGCCCGTGGCGTGCATCGTCGTCAGCACCGGCACCAGCGGAAACTGCGCCCGTTGCAACAGTGTCTGGGCGTTGCGGTCGACCATCAGGCCCACGTGAAAGCTGTTGACCGCGACCGCCCCGGCCAGTCGGTTGAGAATGATCGGGTCGGCCGCCATCCGCAACGCCCCGCCCAGGCGACTGACCGTCGCCCACACGCCGAACCCCATGATTTCGCGCGCCGGTTGCCAGTTGAGATGGCTCAAACTGAACCGCAACTCCGGCACGAGTCGCCTCGACAGGAAGAAGATCAACGACTGTTGAAGCAATCCCGCGCTGGTCGAAGCGACCGCGACCCACAACACACGCGGGCTCAGGCTCAGCAGCAGGATCAGCAACAGCGCCGCACGCAGTAGCACGCCACCGGATTTGATCGCGCCGTCCAGCACAAACTTCTGCCGCACGTACAGCCCGACCTTGAACGGCGCGGTGCAGATCGTCAACGGCATCGGCCCCAGCAGAATCAGGATCATCAATTGCGCTTCCCACACGCGGCCCTCGGGCAGGTCCAGCACCGAATCGGCCTGCCACGCCAAAAAGAGCACCAGCAGCCCCAGCGCCACCCCGACCCCCAGGCAAGGGAAGAACATCGTCGACGTGATCTCGGTAATACGCCGTCCATCCCCCTGGGCGTAGGCCTCGTTGACATATCGCCCCAGCCCCGCGGTCAGGATCGTGTTGAGTATCGGCAGGAACATCGCCAGGCCCTGCACGATCGGCCAGAGCTGAAACTCCTCCGCCGGGATCCTGTTCAGCAGGTAGCTGACGACCCACAACTGCACGGCAAGGTTGACCAGGTGCGCCGCCATCGAGGCGCCCGAATTGGTCGCCAGCACGCGTTTGCTCATTGGCGAAGACTTCGCCATGACCGTTACTCCAGTCCCTCGGAATCAGGCGGCGGCAGTATAGCGAAAACCATTCGATTCATGGCAGGCATCGGCTGCGCCCCGCGGCCGCCGGCGAAATCCCATTTGCCAAACGCCCGACCCCTCGTGAGAATGCGAACCTTCGACGGTTTGGAGACCGGTATGGCCCTTGGCGTGATGATCTGCTACGCGCGATCCGGCGGCACGATTCTCAATCGTTGCCTGGCCGCCATGCCCGCCGTGGCCGTGCTCTCCGAGGTCAACCCGCTGGCCGCCGGCGGGGACGACGCCCCGCCACTCGAAGCCATCCAACGCCAATTGCGCCAGTGGTACCAGATCGACGCCCCCGGCGACAGCTTCGCGCAACTCATCGACGAGGCCCATCGTCAGCTTGAGTCGAAATCCATGCACCTGATCGTGCGCGACTGGCCTTACGTCAATTTCGCCCCGCATCCATGCAACGACCAGTCGCCGCCCAACCGCCTGCTGACCGTCGAGGCGCTGAGCGCGGGGCGGGAGCCGAAACTGTTCGGGTTCACGCGCGACGCGATCGACGTGATGCTTTCAAGCAATCGCCAGTCGGATCGCGATGCCCAGCAGTACCTGGCGTACGTCAAGGCGCTGCAGGCGACGGGGGCGCCCTTGTTCAAGTTCGAAGATTTCTGCCGGGACCCCGAGGCGGTGCTGCGACGGATCTGCCAGGCGATCGATATTCCCTTCGACCCGCGATGGTCGGAGTTCGACCGCGTGGACCAGGTGCGGGGCGACGTTTCGGTGAAGGGCGGCTCACGCGGGGCCCGGGCTCACAACATCGCGCCGTTGCCCCGCAAATACGCCCCTCGCGAGCTGCGCGACTGGCTGAACCACTGCCCGGCGATCCGCCAGGCCAACGAACTGCTCGGCTACCCCACACGGTATGAAGACGCGCCCCAACGCCAGGGTGCGGTCGGCGCGTTGAAGGACAAGGTCGTCCGCCGCCTCCGCCGCCGATTCAAGTAGACGAGTCCAAACCCATCAACGCCAGTTGCCGGGGAACGACCACATCCGCGGCGAACGTGCGGTTGACATAGGCGTCGACCTCGTCGGGCCCGGGCATGTCGATGCGCTCGTCGAGCCAGTCCTCGATGCGCCGGCGCATCGTGTCGACGTCTTCGGGCGGGATGACCAGGTCGGGCGAGAGCGGCCGAATCAGGTCGGGGATCGCGCCGACGTCGGTCCCGAGCACCGGCATGCCGTAGCCCATCGCTTCGACGACGATCAGGCCGAAGCCTTCCAGCGCCCGGGTGGGCAGGATGAACAGGTCCGCCGCCTGGTAGCTGAGTTCCAGTTCCTCGTCGGAAATCCGGCCGGGAAAGATGACCTGCGACGCGCCAGCCCCGAGGTTGCGGGCGCGCTGTTCGAAGTCCTTGCGGTAGGGCCCGTCGCCGGCGGCGACGAACAGGCAACGACCCGCCGCGGCCAGGGGCGCGATCGCGTCGATCGCCGTATCCAGACCCATCCGGTAAACATGCCGCCGCAATGTGAACAGGATCGGCAACTCCGCCGGCCAACCGAGTCGCTCGCGCGCCTGGGCCTTGGTCATCGTGCGCTGCTCACCGGCGCGCCGCCAGTGGGGGATGATCGTGACCTTGTCGGCCAGACCGTGCCGCCGGTCGACCTCGTTGCGGGTGAAGTTGCTCAGGCAGTGAATGGCGTCGCTGCGCTGGAGCAGGCGCCGCTCGAGTTTGCGGAGGAAGCCCGAGGCGAGCAGGCGTTTGAGCGTGCCGGCCGCGCCCTGCTGCGACCAGACCAGTTGCATCTCCTGCTCCACCGGCGAGTGCAGCGTGTACACCACCCGGCCCGGCGGCTGGATCGCCCGCATCACCCCCGCCGCGGTCAACACCGTGTGCAGGTGCACGGTGTCCCAATGTTGGTCGGCCAGATGTTGGTGAACGCCGGCGGCCACGGCGTCGATCGCCCGCTGATAGCGACGCGGCGACAGCGGATGGGTCTGCGGCTGGTCGCAACGCACGACACGCAGGCCCTCGATCACTTCGGGCCCGCTGGGTCGATCGCTGGCGCGGTTCATGCAGACGATGGTGACGTCGTGGCCGGCGTCGCGCACCGCGCGAGCCTGGTCCCACGCCACCCGCGCCGACCCGCTGGGCCGGTCGATAAACAATCCGTCGATGGCGGCGAGGTAGTTCACGTGGTGGTGTCCGGCCTCTGCGTGGTGGCGGCGATGTCTCCTTGTTCCTCACGGGTCGGGGGGGGGACGTCGCCGGGTGCCACCGCGCCGCGGCGGGGGGGAATGCCCACACTGCTCTTGATGCGGCGTCGCATCGCTTCGACCGGCTGCTCGACGAAACGGGTCAGCATCCACGCCACGACGAAGACGAACGGCAGGGCCGGGAACAGAAACTCAAAGTGCCGCGCCGGCAGCGCCGGCACCAGCGCCGCGAGGATCAGCCCCGCCTGGTAGTGGCACAGGTAAATCGGATAGCTCAGGTCGCCGCACTTCTTGTCGAACTTCTTGCTGACCAGCGGCAGGGTTTTGCGATCGATCAGGCTGACAATGATCAGCGCGGTGATGATGTAGCTGAGGTAGAACCCGCTGGTCTTGGCTCCGCCGACGAAGACGGCGATGAAGAGATTGATGAGATACGCCACGCCCAGCATCAGCGGCGCCCACGGATGGCGCAGCGGGCGCAGGGCATTGACCACCCGATCCTTGTAGTGATATATCATCGCGCCTGTGGCGAAGGGTAGCGATGCCGCCCAGGGGTAGAAGTAGCGGTGTGGCCACTCCAGATCGGCGGCCACGGCCACGATGGTGTAGATCACACTGAGCACGAACCAGATCCAAGTGATCGTGCGCGTCCGTGACACGCCGAGCCCGATCACCACGTAGAACAACAGCTCGACGGTCAACGCCCACGCGGGGGGCGTCAGGCGGGGCGTCGCGTCGTGCGACAGGATCAGGCCAAAGTTCCTCAATACGCCCTGCCAATTCTCGGGCAGGTAGATGACCTCATTCTGCGCGGTGACGAACTCACGGCCGAGGATGAGGATCAGCACCACCGACAACAGGCAACTGGCCCAGTAGACCGGGTAGATGCGCAGGAAGCGGTTGAGCAGGTAGGCACGCATGCCCTTGCCGGTGTAGCCGTAGTTTTCCTGCAGGATCAGTGTCATCAGGAATCCGCTGAGCACGTAAAAGCCGAAGACGGCGTACGACCCGATGCGCGGTACGCTGCCGATGTGCTGGAAAACGACGAACAAGGCGAGAATGGTTCTGAATAATCCAAACATGAATTACATCCTGAAACCCCGCCCCTTCATCGACTCAATCATAGCGACCTGCGATTAATGAACGGTTTGATTGCGAAGAGATAGAACAAGTAGCCCAGAATCGCAAATGTGATGAGCTGCCGCACATGCTGAACGAGAGGGTAGTGGGCGCTGAGCAGTGCCGCGTGCGCGGTGATGGCGGCGAGGTACAGCGCGATAATGGGGTCGCGCCGGCCGATACCGTCGACTATTTTCACAAACAAGCCATGCACCAGTCCCAGCATGATCCCCCCGAGTAGCACGGGCACGAAGCCGCCCAGGTACCAGAGGTTGCTGATCATCGGAAAGTTGATGCCAACCTGGTCGGAGATCATGCCGTACTTGGTCAGGCTGAGCGAACTGGAAT
>CAYYPN010000087.1:0-10016 GCA_964473545.1 uncultured Planctomycetaceae bacterium | reverse complement strand
CTGGGCCTGGCGTACAAGCCGAACGTGGACGACGTGCGTGAAAGCCCGAGCTTCGAGTTGATCGAGCTGCTGGCCGAGCGTGGTGCGGAGGTGGCGTATCACGATCCGCACGTGCCGCGCACCCACGCGATGCGTCACTACGGCGACCTGGGCATGACGAGCATCGACTGGTCGCCGGAGCAGCTTGGCGCGTACGACTGCGTGCTGATCGCGACCGATCACAAGTGGTACGATTGGCAGCAGATCGCCGACCACGCCAAACTCATCATCGACACCCGCGGCGCGATGCGAAACGTCACCGGCCCACGCGATCACATCGTCAGCGCGTGAATTTTTACCACAAGGCTTTTCCCCATGGCTTTAGTCAATTGGCCCGACCTGCACGGCGACCATTTTCGAGATATGCGCATCATGGTCACCGGTGGGGCCGGGTTCATCGGCTCGCACCTGGCCGAGGCGCTGATCGACCTGGGGGCGACGGTCGTGGTCATCGACGACCTGTCCGGTGGGGACACGGCCAACTTCGATCCCTTTCGCGATCGGGCCGGTGATCGGCTCGTGTTCGTCGAAGGCTGCATCCTCGACGAGGACCTGCTGGCCGGGCACGTGGCGGGGTGTCGTTACGTGTTTCACCAGGCGGCGCTGGGATCGGTCCCGCGCAGCGTCGAGATGCCCCGGCGCTACAACCAGGTGAACACGACCGGCACGTTGAACGTGCTGGAAGCGTCGCGTCAAGCCGGCGTGGCAAGGGTCATGTTCGCCGCCAGTTCGAGCGCGTACGGTGATTCGCCGACGCTGCCGAAGGTCGAGACGATGCCCAACCTCGCCCGCAGTCCGTACGCGGCAACGAAGGCGGCGGGCGAATCGCTGATGCGTGCCTACGCCTGCAGTTACGGGCTGGACACGGCGAGCCTGCGTTACTTCAACATCTTCGGGCCCCGCCAGAACGCCAACAGCGCCTACGCCGCGGTGATCGCCGCGTTCGCCAAGGCCCTGCTGGCCGGTGAGCGGCCGTTGATTTTCGGGGACGGTGAACAGTCGCGCGACTTCACGTTCATCGACAACGCCGTGCAGGCGAACCTGCTGGCGGCGCGCTGCGCGAAGCCGATCGAAGGCGAAGTGCTCAACGTCGCCTGCGGCGATCGCATCACGGTCAACCAGCTCGCCGCACAGATGGCCCGGGCGCTGGGGCGTGAGGACATCCCGCCCGCGTACACGGAGGAACGGGCCGGCGACGTCAAGCACAGCCTCGCCGACCTGACCCGGACGAAGCATGTCCTCGGCTACGAGCCTCGGGTCGATTTCACCGCGGGCCTGCAGGCCACGGTGGACTGGTACCAACAGACGCTGGGGTAACCGGCAGCACCTGAGCGGCATGTCCCAAGCATGGCCGAGGCGGTGCCGATCGTGTATACTGCTGTGCATCTATTGTGTGATGTCCACGGGAGGTCCCGCCATGCGTTTTGTCTCCGTTCGTGATCTGCGTACCAAGTCCGCGGAGGTCTGGCGTGAGCTTGGCCAGGAGCGGGAACTGGTTCTGACCAGCAACGGCAAGCCCATTGCCATTGTCAGCGCAACCGACGAAGCAAGTTTCGAGCAGTCATTGGCTGAGATTCGTCAGGCGCGAGCCCTGCGGGCGGCGAACCGGTTGCAGGAGCAATCCGCCGCTGCCGGCCGGGACAAACTCTCCGCCAAAGACATCGACGATGAGATCGCTGCCGCCCGCAAGAGCCGAAGGCGATGAAGATCGTCCTCGACACCAACGTGCTGGCCGCAGGCCTGCTCTCGCCGTTCGGCACGGCGGCACAGGTGTTGCAGATCATCCTCGCGGGCAAGGCCTATCTCTGTGTCGACACCCGCATTCTCACCGAGTACCGCGACGTGCTGTCCCGCCCCAAGTTCGGTTTTGATGGCGAGGCGGTTGCCGACCTGATGGCGTTCCTTGAGCAGGTGGCCGTGGCCGTGGCCCCGACGCCTTGGGGCCTGGCACTGCCCGATCCAACGGATGCGATGTTCCTCGAGGTCGCGTGGGCTGGACGTGCGGACTATCTGGTCACCGGCAACCTGAAACACTTCCCCGTTCGCGCCCGACGCGACGTGGTGGTGGTCAACCCATCACAGTTCGTCAATACACCCGATGTCAAAGCGATCTGAGGGGCGCAACACCACCCCGTGCGCCCGAACGCTTGCACGTATCCCTGCACGGACAGTAGGCCGAGGGCGGCTCAGCTTTCCTTCATCGCGTCGGCGAGGATTTCGCTGGTGCTGGGGCGCATGATGCGGGGGTCGACCTGCTGGCCTTCCTTCAGCGTGGCGCGGACCTGCTTGCCGCTGATGAACACCGGCTTCTCATCCGGGTGGTTGGTCATGAGGTCGACGCGGCCCATGGATTCGTAGTACGCGGCGAAGCCGACCTTGACCGGCTGAATGGCGAGCTCGCCGGGGAGTTGATCGAAGATTTCCTGGGCATCGAAGTCGCCCCAGATCGCCTCGCCATCGTGGAACGGGGCGTCGGCGTGCTTGCGGCCGATGATGATGTGGGTGAAGCCCATGTTCTGGCGATAGATGCCGTGCATGATCGCCTCGCTCGGGCCGCCGTAGAACATCTTGATGTCCAGGCCCAGCAGCAGCACGCGATCGGCGATCTTGCCGCCGACCTTTTTCCACAGATCGGCGTCGGCATCACCCTCGCCGAACTCGCCCGACTCGATCAGGCGTTCGTAGGTGTGCATACGCACCGCGGCGGACACGTCGTCGCTCTTGGTTTCACCGAGCAGCGGGTTGAGCACGGCCGCGGCGTTCCTGCCCTGGCGGAGCAGCTCTTCCAGGCCGTAGAGCAGGGCGTACTCGTGCGCGCGGTGCAGCGGGTTGCGGGTCTGGAACGCGACCAGCGCATCCCAGTCGCTTTCGCTGAGCATCTTGCGGACCTGGGCGGGGGTCTTGATGTGCTCGCCGAACTCGGGGTGGGCGTCCTGGCCGATGACGGTCAGCGTGCCGCCGACGAGGTGGGTCTTGTCGGCATCGTTGCCCTTGAGGACCATGTCGCCGCCGGGGTGGTCGGTGCGGTCGGTGCCGTAGACGCTCTTGATGTACCTGGGCTTATCCCACTCATAGACGCTTTCGACGTCGAGGGTCGCGACGATGTCGCCGTCGACGTTGGTCACGGCCACGGTCTGGCCGGCGCCGATCTGCCGGGCTTCGTCGGCGGTCAGGGGGAACGCCAGCGGGATCGTCCACGCCAGTTTCTTACCCCCCCCGGAAGGGGCTTCGATGGCGTGCTCATCGAGGACGCGGTGGTAGACGTCTTCGTTCATCGGCCCCACGAGCGGGCTGAGGGTGCCGTCGCCGATGCGGTAGACCGTGGACAGGTCGGCGTTGGAGACGGTCAGCCTGGGCAACTGCCGGGCGTCGGCGGCCAGCTTCCGGGGGTCCTGGGCATGCCGATCCACCAGCACGCCGCCATGGGGTTCGATCAAATCGCTCATCGTGTCGCTGTACCTCGAATAATTGGTGCCAGGTGCTTCCATCCCTCCGGTAACCGTCCGGGCGTCGACCCATCACGGGGGCGAGCAGTCTATACGAACCTGTTAATCGACCACAAGGTAGGCTGGCTTTGGGCCTCAAGTCGGTCGATAATGATTTTTATCCCGACCGGAGGCCGAAAGAGGCAGATCATGACCCCGCAACCGGCCCCAACCCCTGACCCTGCGACGATCGACGACCCGGTGCTGGCCCGGCCGATCATCATTCTCGGCGCTCCGCGGTCGGGCACGACGTTCCTCAGCCACAGCCTCGCCGGCCATCGCGACCTGGCCCCGCTCATCGAGCCGCGGCTGACCTGGCGCTTCGGCAATGACGACAAGAGCGACATGCTCGGGGCATCCGACGCGCGGCCCGAGGTCATCGCCCACATCCGCACGCGTTTCGCCGAGCAGGTCCGCCAGGCCGGCCGCCGGCGCATGCTCGAGAAGACGCCCAGCAACGCGCTGCGACCGGCGTTTGTCGATCGGGTGTTTCCCGACGCCCTGTTCGTGCACACGATTCGCCATCCGGTCGATTGCGTGCTGAGCATCCGATCGTTCTGGGACCGGTTCTCGAACGGTCGGGCCGGCATCGCCCCGGGACGTCTGGGCGAGCGGATGAAGGAGATCAACCTGCGCCGCCTGCCGCACTACGGCAAGGAGGTCGTACGCCGACTGCTGCCGGCGTGGGCGACGCCTTACGTCGGCCGCAACGTCTGGGGCCCGCGACTGCCGGGCATCGACGGCATGCTCAAGGAACTGAGCGTGCTTGATGTCTGCGCGCTGCAATGGCGCGCATGCGTGGAAGCCACCTGTCGTTACGGACGCACGCTGCCGGCCGATCGGTACATGGCGTTTCGCCTGGAGGATATCTCGCCCCAAACGCTCGGCCGCATCACACGCTTCTGCGGCCTGGACGACGACCCGGAGGTCCAGTCGCGCTTCATGGAACGCTTCAAGCCCGGTAAACCCAGCGCCCGCCGACGCGATACCGACCCCCAAACCGTCGAACGCATCCTCTACTGGACCGAACCGACCCTCAAGTGGCTCGGCTGTTACCCGGACCAGATCACCGTCGACCAGATCGTCGGCTCGGGCGCCTGACGCCACAACGCATCGGCCTCACGTACCATCGTCCCCGAACAGCGGCAGGGACTCGATGCGTTGGTCGATCCGGTCGACCATCGCCTCGTAGGCCGGGCTGTCGGTGCTGCCGAAGCGTTGTTCAAATTGCTGTTCGGTCAGGCCCTCGGGCAACCCCGTCGGGTCAGGCATGAGTTGGTCGGCCGAGATCAACATGCTCAGGCGCGCCTGCACGAGCCGGGCGTTGGTGGGAGTCGAGGTGGCGAACTCGGCCAGGCGCGTGCCCGCGCGATCGGCCAACAGATCGACGAAGCTGAACCCCGTGCCGCCGGCCGCCGAATCCATCTCCTCCTTGATCCGCCCGACCAGCCCGCTCGCCTCGGCGTCCACGGTCAACGTCAGCAGCGCGCTGATCCAGTAGTGCTTGGTCAGGTCACGCCGCTCATGCAGCAGCATGCGCCCCGGCATCCAGTTCAACCGGCGTCGCTGCTCCCGGGTGCCGGTGACTTCGAGGAACCGGTTCATGTCCATGGCGGCGCACAGGTTAGTCAGGGCGAGGATGGCCGCGCCGTTTTCACGCCGCGGATCGTGCCCGACGCTGCTGCGATCCGACGCCAGCGTAAACGCCGCCCGCACCAGCTCCAGCATCGGCTCGCGCACCGTTTTGCGGTCGAAACCCAACGCCAGCTTGCGCAACTCGTCGAGGTACAACCGGGCCAGCGGGTCAACGCGCCCGGGCAGCCGCTCGCCGGCCATCTGGCCCTGCACCTCCTCCGGCAACGCGTGGGGGTCGTACGCCACATGCAACCGCTGGTCGTCGACCTCGAATCGCCGCACCGCCGCCAGCCACATCGCCACGTTGGGCGCGGCCGTCAGTTCACGGGACACGCGCTCGGCCAGCGTGTCGGTCACCGCGCGCGGCACCTGCCACCGGCCGAGCTGCAGATGGTGAACCATCAGGTCGACCCCCGCCTCATGCACGCCGGCCTGGCCGAGCAGGTCCACGTTCACCCAGCCCCGCCGACCGGCCGGGATCGACCCGGCCACCGCCAGCGAGCCGTCGGCGTGCAGCGTGACCTGTGCCGCGCCGCGGTCCAGGCCCGTGATCTCCAACGCCCACTCGGCCAGCAGGTCGATCTCCGTTTGGGTCAGCGTGAACTCGGCCGTGCCCGTGGCCCGGCCCCGCTCGTGGGCCGCGTCGAGCTTGTCCAGCAACCGTCGCTTGGCGTCGGCACGGACGGGCTTGCCGTCGGCGACCGTCGGCGCACCGGCGAAGACCGCGTCGGTCATATTGGCCACATACACCCCCGGTGCCGCCAGCAGGCCGAGGACCGCCGTGCCCGCGACGACCTTGCCCCCCACCCCACGCTGGCTCAGACCCCCCAGCCCCGCGCCGAGCAGCACCGCCATCGGCGGACCGGCCAACCAGACCGTGGCCTCCCACACCATCATCGCCAGCAGTCCCACGCCCACCGCGCCGGCCAGGCCGACGAATGCCACGTCCTGCCAGCGGGCGGCGCGCCGCGCCGTCGACCGCGCCGCGCCGGCCAGCGCCAGGCCCAACCCCAGGCCGATCAACAGCCAGGCCGCGTACTCCGCCGCCTGCATCGCCAGGTTCTTGACCAACGCCCGATGGTTGTCCCAGACCTGCCCCAGCGACCCGGTTTGCGTGCTCGGCCAGGCCAACGCCATGACCAACAACAACAACGCCAGCACACCCACAACCACCCACGACCATCGCCGGCCCCGCCCCCGGATCGGGTCGGCCGCAGGTTGACCGGACGCTTGATCGCTCATGTCACCCTGAATCACGCCGCCATTGTAACACCCCCGGAAGCCGGAAGGTGATGACGGACCACTGGCCGCTGGTGACTGGTTACTTCCGCCAGTCGACCCCGCTGACGCCGTTGGACAGGCGGCTGGGATGTGGGCGGGGGTAGGCGTGGTCGCGCGGGCCCGGCCGGTAAGCGGCGCGGTAGGTCGCGCTCGGGCTTGAACCATCGCGCCGCGTCGGGGCGTAGCCGGTCGACTGCGTCCGGTTGAACGAGGCGGTCGGCAGGCCGATCTGCCGCTGGATGTACTCGGGGGCGCGGACGACGAGTTGGCCGCTGTAATAGCTGATGCTCGCGACGTTGCCGCCGTGTTTATACCAAAGCTGCGGCTCGATGCTGTTGCGGATGACGTCGGCGAGCCGCTCGGCCCGCTCGGTGCGCGTCAGACGCTCGGGCTGGTCCGTTTCGCGCCGCCAGATGCTGTTGCCGCCGCCGGCCCGCGCGTCGCCGGCGATCTCGTTCAGGTCCATCTTCGGCGCATCGTCGAACATCGGCGCCTCGTGCAGCAGGTCGGCGACGTCGTAGATCCGCATGACCGGCGCGGCGTTGGCCTGGTCCTTGGTCATGATCCGCACGTATGTCGGATTCACCTGGATCATCACGTCACGCTGCGCAAACGCCTCGGCGGTCAGCAGCGCCAACGCCGTCTTCACCGGCACGTTGTCCAGCGCCAGCGTCACCGGCGTCTGGCGATCATAACCGGCCCGCTCCAGGTGCTCCCAACTCATCAGCAGGTTGAACCGGCCGGCATGGCTGAGCCAGTTGAACCCGCGGTGGGCGGGGACCTCCCGCAGGTCGACCCGCGGGATGATCTGCCGCATGGCCAGGGTGGCATCGGGTGTGGCGACCTGCCCCCGGGCCTCGATCGCCCAACCCAGCCCCAGCGTCATCGCCAGCAACAGTGCGGTCACCCGTGCGCTCATGGCCATGCTCCTGTGCGGTCAGTCTACCTCTGGGAGACGCCCCACACCCACAAAAAGTTTCACCGCCCCTTGACTTGTGTTCGTAATAATGCGAATATAAGGGTGTGGGCTGACGATATGCGGGGGTGTGCATGCCGGATACCAAACTGCGGTTCTACTGCCATGCCGACGGAACAGCCCCGGTGCTCGACTGGCTTGATCAACTGGCGACCGACGATCGCCGAGCGTACCTCAAGTGCCGGCAGGCGCTGGAGCGTCTGGCGGGGTTTGGCCACGAGCTGCGCCGGCCCACGGCCGACCTGTTGTGTGACGGCATCCACGAGTTGCGGGCGCAGGTCGGTCGGGTGAACTACCGGATCCTCTACTTCTTTCACGGGCGCCAGGTCGCCATCCTCGCCCACCCACGCTCTGGTGAAGGAGCGGACGCTCCCGGACGCCGACCTGGAACGGGCCAGGGCCCGCAAGCAGCGTTTTGAATCCGACCCCGACCGCCACACCTATCGGGAGTGATCGCGATGAGCACGAACAAGCATGCCAACGCACTGGACATCCTCGACCATCGCCACCCGCCGACGTCCGAGGATCTGGATCAACGGGCGGCGTTTGGGCAGGACATCGAGGTCGCCGAGTTGATCCATGCCGCTCGCGTTGATGCCTGTCTGACCCAACGCCAACTCGCCGAACGCGTGGGGACGACCGCCTCGGTGATCTGTCGCCTGGAGGATGCGGACTACGACGGACATTCGCTCAACATGCTGCGGCGCATCGCCCGCGCCCTCGGCCGGCGCGTCGAACTGCGATTCGTCGCCGCCGAACAAACGTAATCACCAACCCACACGAACGACCTTACGAAGCGACGCGGCGGCTATGCCGCGTTGCGGCGCGCCCGACATGGGTGTACGCATCCCCGGCACACCATCATCCCTCGCAACGCGCACGGGTCGCTTCATGCGAAACCGCATGAAACGAAAAACCCCCATCGCGGGGCGACGGGGATGGTGTTCAACTGAAAACCGGAGACTTCGCCTACGTCCCGACCGCGTATCGCACGAAGTCGAGGATCTTCGCGCCTTTGGGGATCTGGTCGCCGACGGTGCTCTTGCCTTCCATGTCCTTGACGTACTGCTGGCCGAGCAGGGTGTTGTCGTCGACCCACTTCTTGTACTTGCCGGTGGCGATCTTCCCGGCAATCTCCTCGGGCTTGCCCGAATCGATCGCTTCCTGTTTGGCGTCGGCCATGGCCTTGTCGCGGTCGGCCTGGGGCAGGGCGGCCTCGTCCACCGCCAGGGGGGTCGGCACGTGGGCGGCGATGTGCTGGCAGATGCCGGTCAGCGTCTGGGCGTCGATCTCGCCGGCGGCGGCGACGATCACGCCCACCTTCGCGTTGTGGTGCACGTACGACCCGACCTTCTCGCCGGTCAGCTTCGCGCCGCGGCGGTAGCTGATGTTTTCCTTGATCGTGATGCGCAGGTTGTCGACGATGCCGTTGATCCGGTCGTCGGCGACGACCGCGCCGGTCGGCCCGTTGGCCAAGACGTACTGCACGATTTGCTCGGCGCCGGCGACGAAGCTCTCGTTGCGGGCGGCGAAGTCGGTTTCGCTGTTGAGTTCGACGATCGCCGCCCCGCCGTCATCGATCGCCACGGCGATCGCGCCCTCGGCGGTCGCGCGATCGGCGCGCTCGTCCATCTTGCCCTTGAGCTTCTTGCGCAACTGCTCGATGGCGGCGTCGAAGTCGCCGTCGGTCGCGCTGAGCGCCTGCTTGCACTCCATCATGCCCAGCCCGGTCCGCTGGCGAAGGGCTTGGACATCCTTGGCACTGATGGCCATCGTCAATCTCCTTACATGTCGGAGGGTTGATGTCGGATGGGATCGATCGCATGCCGTCGCAAGCCTCGGGCTTACCTCCGACATCCCACATCCGACACAGGTTTACTTCGTCGCTTCGACGTTTTCGTTTTCGGGGGCGGGGGTTTGGATCGTCGCGTCTTCGGTCCCGCCGGCCGGTTGTTCGGTGGGCGTGTCGGCCGCCTCGTCCGCGGCCGTCGTCGGGGCCGGTCCCTCGGGCGCGGGCTGATCGGCGCCGAGTTGTTCGGTGGTGGCCGGTCGTTGCGGCTCGTCGGCGCGGAACTGGGCGCGGGTGCTGCGTCGGGGTCCGCGGCCTTCGCCTTCACCGTCGGTCCGATCCTTGGCCCGGTCGACCTGGGCGCGGGCGGTCTTGCCCTCCTTGGCTGCGGCGGCGAGCTCGCCGACGATCAGTTCGATCGCCCGCATGGCGTCGTCGTTGCCGGGGATCGGAATATCGGCCATGTCGGGGTCGCCGTCGGTGTCGAGCAGGCAGATCGTCGGGATGCCCAGCTTCCGCGCCTCGCGGATCGCGTTGGTCTCCTTGCGGACATCGATGACGATCAGCGCGCCGGGGAGCTTCTCCATGCGCCGGATGCCCTCGAGATTCCGCTTGATCTTCTGCATCTCGCGACGCAGGCGGCTCTCCATCTTCTTGGAGTAGGACTCGAAGTTGTCCTTCTCCTCGATGGCCTCGAGTTCCTCGAGGCGCTTCAGGCGCTGGCGGATCGTGCGGAAGTTCGTCAGCGTGCCGCCCAGCCACCGCTCGGTGACATAGTGCATCTTCACGCCGGGCACGCGCTCCTCAAGCA
>CAYYPN010000086.1:1046-10036 GCA_964473545.1 uncultured Planctomycetaceae bacterium | reverse complement strand
GGCTGGATGCCTACGCCGGGCGCGACGATGACGGGCCGCCGTTCTTTCTCACCGTGGGGTACCTCCTGCCGCATTGCCCGTTCATCGCCCCCCGGAAGGTATACGACAAGTATGCGGACAAGGTGACAGCGCCGCGCCTGTCGGAAAAACAACTCCGCAGGTTGCATCCGCATCATCAGGATTACCGCCGATTCATCGAACTCGATGCGATCCCACAGGACAACTTCGACCGCGCGGCGATCGCCTACTACGGCCTGACCGACCTGCTCGACCAGAACATCGGCCGCCTTGTCGACGCGCTCAAACGCAACGATTTGTGGGACAATACGATCGTCATCTACATCTCCGACCACGGCGAGATGCTCGGCCAACACGGCCGCTGGCATAAGGAAGCGTTCTTTGAAGACTCGGCGCGCGTGCCGATGATCGTGCGGCATCCGACCCAATCATTGCCATCGGTGATCGAGCGACCGGTGTCATTGGTCGACCTGATGCCGACCCTGTGTGAATGGGTCGACGTGACGCCCCCGCAAGGAATTGATGGACAGTCTTTGGCGCCGTTGTTGGCCGGTGCGGACGTACCCGATCGGCCGGTCAAGAGCGAGGTCTACACGTTCTGGCACGAGGGCCCGCCGAGGTTCAGTTCCAATCGCATGGTGAGGCTCGGGCCGTGGAAGCTGTGCTATTACGGATCGTACGACAGCTACGAGTTGTACAACCTCGACAATGATCCGGAGGAAACGACCGACCTTGCCGGGTCGGCCGAGCATGCGGGAATGATCGAACGACTCAAGCCGTTGATCTTTGACGACGGCTGGTCGCGCGACATGGTGGAACGTGTCCACGGGCGTAACGAACAATTCGGCCACCCGGCCAACCTCAAGGAATACCGGGACAAGATGCGGGCCGACCCCCTGCCGCTGGATCTGCACAACACCTGGCCCGGCACGTTCACGGCAAGGACCTGGTTGGAGTCGGCGTACATGTCGTGACGGGCGATCCCGCGTGACCCGCTCAACGTCACGTTGGCGCGCGCGAAAATGTCTCGCTCGGTCGGTTAAGTGAGTTTAACCCCGGGTTGCCGCGTTAACGGATCAGCGGCGGCGCCATAACGCCACACTCCCGACCGCCAGCAGCGCCAGCGACGTCGGCTCGGGCACCGCGGGCAGGCCGAAGATCATGGATACCTCCGGGTCGCCCGCATCGGTCATGTAGAGCGTGCTGACCGTCGCCCCCTCGGCCACGCCGAGCAGTGACAGGTCGATCTCGAACGCCCCGAGGCCGAACGATTCGCTGGCGCCGGAGGTGAAAGCAAAGTCGCGCAGGTGAGCAAGCTGGTTGATCTCTGTGCTCGAGTTGTACTTGTCGATCGTGATCGAATCGATGAAGTTGGTGTTGCTGCGACTGATCGTGACTTCATTGGGGTCGTCGGCATTGGAGGTCAGCGAGACGCGAATGAACTCACTGTTTGTCGGGCCGAAGTCGACCACAATGACGTCGACGCCGTCGCTGTTGGTGACGGGCGTGAGGAAGTCGAATGCGATCGAATCGCGGTCGTTGGTCACCTGTCCGGCGTCATACTCAGCGTTGGCGTTCGATGAGGGATGGAACACGCCGGAACTCGGCGACCAGTCTTCGAGCAGCGCGTCGCGGGCATCGCCGGCGTTGGCGCCGGCGCCGCCGGGGAACGGCCGGCCGGCGGTCTGGAAGACCTGCGTGCCATCGAGGTTGAGCCCGGTCAGGCTGATGTTGGTCAGTTCGGATTGGGCATAGGTGTACTCGGTGCCATCGCGGTCGATGACGACGGAGGTCAGGTTATCGTTGGCGTCGAGGTCCATGCTGACCACGCCGGCGAACGCGGGACCGGTGACGAGGGCCAGAACGAGGACGGCGATTCCACGGCCCATCATCGGGTGACTCATATTCATACGGATTCTCCTTGTCAAAATGGCGGCAATACCGCCACAAGCATCAATCTACCTGTCTAGCTAGATGAAATCAGTACACCACGCCGAATGGACAGGCAACGCAAAGTGCGTCCAATCCCCGGCGATTGTCCCATTCGGAATGGAATCCCGGCCCCACCGACCGCGTGCGCCCGATGGGCGGCGGTTGAAAAAGCACAACCGGCCTCGCAGAGTTTTAACTCGAGGCCGGTTGGAGGAGGACGATGGGTTCTGCGGACGTCACGCGCGACGGCGAATGAGGACCAGTCCGCCCAGGCCCAGCAGGGCCAGCGATGCCGGTTCGGGCACCTCGGTCAGACGCATCGCGTTGAACACCGCGAAGTTTTGCACCATGACGCCATTGAGCGCGATCTCGCCGCCGATCGGCGCGACGCTGTTCCACGTCATGACCGAGCCATTGGCCCAGCCGTCGGTCTGATTGTTGAAGTCGTTTCCGTTCGGGTCGCTGTCGGCCCAGGCGCCGTTGACCGTGTAGTCACCGACGTAGGTTCCCGTACCACTGCGGGCGGCGACGAAGTCGACCCGGTAGGCGCTGCCGGTCAGGCCGTTGATGGTGATGGTGCCGCCGGTGGTCTGGTTGGACGTGGCGCCGTACCGCTCGACCGCATCGAGGTCGAGCCAGTCGGCGGCGGTGCCGCTGGCCGCGTACTGGCCACCGTTGGTGGAACCGGCGCCGTTGACCCCGTCCTGGACGATCCCGACGCCATCGACCACATCGCCGTTGCTGTCAATGACGCTGCCGGCGGCGATGTAGTTAATGAGGATATTCCAGTTGGGCAGGTTGCCATCGGCGTCGGCCAGGCCGGTCGCCGTCACATCCGGCTCACTGGCGACGGTGTTGATGCTCAGCAGGATCGTCGCCGCCGCGGCATGTCCCGCCAAGGCGGCCGCCAGCAGGCACCCGACCCACATTGTTACGCGAATGGACATCCAAGCCTCCTTAATTCTGCAAACCAACGCGGGGTGCCGCCCGTTTCTCCCGGCACGGCGGGGCCTCAACAGCCCATTGTCTCAATACATGCCACGTGAAAATCGCCTGTCAAACGAATGTGCATGTAACCCGTTGGGATTATCCCATTTGGAGCGAAATCCGCGCCGAACCGCGCCGGATCGGGTGTATACTTTCCGCCAACAGTGGAAATGGGTACGTCCCATTTGGAAAATATCATGGGTGATAAAGACACCATTCCAGCACTCGAACGGGCGGTCGAGGTCGTTGAGGCGATCGCGGGGGGGATGAACCGCCACGCCATCGCCGAGTTGAGTCGGCGGCTGGATATCCCGGCGACGACGTGCTACCGGATCGTGCGGACGCTGATCGACGCCGACTGGCTGCGCCCGCGCGGGCAGGGAGCGGGGTACGAATTGAGCTACGGCCTGTTGCCGTTGCTGCGGCCGTTCGAATCGCATCGCGTGCTCATCCATGCCGTCGAGCCGATCGTGGCCGGCCTCGTGCAAACCACGGGCCTGTCGGCCAAGGTCTCGGTCATCAGCGGCGACCGGGCCGTCACCGTCCACCGGACCAACTGCGACCAGCCGATCGTTCTGAGCGGGCGGGTCGGCATGGGCTTTCACCTGGCGCACGGCTCGTCGGGGTCGGCCCTGCTCAGCCGCCTGCCCGACGAGCGGATCGATCGGATCATCCAATCGGCGCCGGCCTCGGTGTGGACCCACCAGCAGCCGGACGATGTGCATCGGCGCATCGCGCATTGCCGCGAGCATGGCTGGTGCCTCGACCAGGGCGGCTACCAGCCGCAGATTCACACGATCAGCGGGCCGGTCGGCGACGCCTGGGGTAACATCGGCGCGGCGTTGACACTGCTGGGCATGCCCGGCGACCTCGACCCGCCCCACCGTGAAAGTATGCTCGAAGCCTTCAACGACGCCCTGCAGCGGTGCAAGCAGGCGATGGGCGCGGACAAGGAGACTCATTCATGAAGATCGTCGACATGCGCGTGCGGACGGTGGCGATTCCGTTGAACGCACAACTGCGCCACAACACCGGCGTGCATCCGGGGTACTTCCTGAGGACGGTGCTGGAACTGATCACCGACGAGGGCGTCGTCGGGTTGGGCGAGGTCGGCGGGGGCGATCAGCGCGGGGCGTTGATGAAGCTCAAGCCGCGCATCGTCGGGCTCGATCCGTTTCACCTGGAACGGGTCAAGCTCAAGGTGTTGCGCAGCATCTACTACCTGTCCAACGCCCGGCTGTACGGCGCGATCGAGATGGCGTGTCTCGACATCCAGGGCAAGGTGTTTGGGCGGCCGATGAGCGATCTGATCGGCGGCGGCGTGCGCGATCGCATCCCGATGATCGCTTACCTGTTCTGGCGATATGACAGACCTGGCGGGGGCGATGACCAGACGGCCGAGGACATGGCCGACCTGTGTGTCGAGTTGCATGAAACGCTGGGTGTGAATGCGATGAAGCTCAAGGCCGGGGTAATGGACCCGAGGGAAGAAGCGCGGGTGTGTGAGTTGTGCCGGGAGAAGCTCGGCGAAGGCTTCGGCCTGCGGATCGACCCCAACGGGACGTGGAGCGTCGCCACCGCGGTGAGGGTCGGCCGTCGCCTGGAACCTTTGGGGATGGAGTATTTCGAGGACCCGGCGTGGGGGCTGGAGGGCAACGCGGCCGTGCGGCAACAGGTCCGCATCCCCATCGCCACCAACATGTACCCCAACCGGTTCGACGACCTGGGCCCGGCGATCCGCATGGGCGCGGTCGACATCGTGCTGACCGACCTGCACTACTGGGAAGGGCCGTGCGGCGTGAAGGACCTGGCGGCGGTGTGCCGGACGTTCAACCTCGGCGTGGCGATGCACTCGGGGGCGGAGTTCGGCATCGAGCTGGCGGCGATGCTGCACACGGCCAGCACGATCCCCGAGATGCACGTCGCCGGCGATGCCCATTACCACTACCTCACCGACGACATCATCGAAGGCGGACTGATGCCTTACGAGGACGGTTGTATTCGCGTGCCGACCGGCCCGGGGCTCGGCGTGACGCTCGATGAGGACAAGATGAACCACTACGAGAAACTGTACGAGGATAAGGGCGACTACTACGCGCGGTTTCACCAGGATCCGAGGCGACCCGATTGGTTCCCCATCGTCGGCGGACAATGACTTTACGGAATCAGCATGCCAGACGTTTCACGCAATTACGCATTCGACCGCACGATCACCCGCGAGGTGCTCGACAATTACCTGTCGCGCGCGATCAGTGTTTCGCCGCTGTGCGAATCGCCGCAGCGCGATGAAGACCTGCGGATGCTGCACCACATCGGGGCGAAATATGTCGGCCGCGTCGCCTTCACCTGGGGCCAGCACAAGCCCGTGGAAGAACAGACGCATTTTGCCAACGCCGCCCGGACGACATCCGACTACCACAACCAGTACGACCCCGAAACGATCTTCCAGGCGTGCATCTTCGAGGCGGTATACGCGCGGTTTGTCGCGTCCATCCCGATCCCCACATGGGTGTTCGAAGCGTTTGACGTGCCGGCCGAGCAGCGGTGTTTCGATTACGAAGCGATGCTTTACACCCGCGGCGAAGATTACGGCGAGGCCCTGCCCTGGCGCCCGCACGCCGGCAACGACTGGATGCGCGGTTACTTTCCGACCACGAAGCGCTGGCACTGGATGCGCGGCGAGCCGGGCCAGGCCGCGAGCGTGCCCGACATGAGCAAGCTCGAGACGCGGATGTGGTTCTACTACCGCGCCCGCCGCTACATCGACGCCGGCTACGAGGCCCTGCACATGGGGCAGGTGCACCTCATGGCCTACGGCGATCCGGACTGGGCGTATTGGTGGGACCTGTTGTCGCGCGTGAGGCAATACGCCAACGAACACGCCCGACGCCGTCTCGTGCTGATCGACACGCACACGCACGGCATCGCCCTCGATGACGGGCGGCTGCTGTTCGATCTGCATTCGTTTCCCCTGCGGCCTCAGGATGTCGTCGACCAACCCGAGCGGGCGGTGCTGGAGCTTGACGTCGACGATGCGATCTACGGCAGGAGCCGCGGCGGCGTGACGCCGAGCGGTTGGACGTGCGATGCGCTGCCGTACGTGGTCGAGTTCGACAATTTCGGCACGAGCGGTCGGCCGGGGGAACACGTTGAAGGTGGGGGTTGGGTCTGGGGGTGCGATGAGATCACGTGGTCCGCGCGGCAGCCGGAGGAATATCGCAATGCGTTTCTGCGCTATGCCCGGGACCGCGTGCGCGAGCTCGATCCCAACGGACATCTGCAGATGCCCGGCCAGCGCGGGCTGTACGAGCCGGCTGAGGGTGTGATGCACTACTACGCCAACACCCGCAGCGACAACTCGCCGACGGGGTTCAACCAGGAACAAACCATTCAGGAACTTTGGCAGGATTAAGCAACATGGTCGACACGAGTGTTTACGACAAACTATGGCAGGACGAAACGATTCGCGCGCGAATCGATGACAGTATCGAACGCCATCGCAAGGCGGACGTGACGCTGAAGGTGACCGACGCGCGGGGCAATCCCCTTCCCGCGGCCAGGGTCGAGGTTGCACAGACCGGCAGCGACTTTCTGTTCGGGTCGAACATCTTCATGTTCGGCGGGTATGACGATGCGAAGAGGAACGGGAAGTACGAGCAGCGTTTCGTTCACATGTTCAACGCGGCGACGGTGCCGCTGTACTGGAAGGGCCTGGAGCCGACCCGGGGCAACCTGCGGTTTGAGGCGAACAGCGAGCCGGTGTTTCGCCGCCCGCCGCCGGATCTGACCGTAAGCTTCTGCGAGGCGCACGGCCTGAACATGAACGGCCACTGCCTGGTGTGGGACAACCCGCGACATTCGGTGCCGGAGTGGATCGAGGACACGCGACACTGCGAAGAGCTGATCGAGAAGCGCATCCGCGAGATCGGCGAACGCTACGGCCACCGCATCCAGCGATGGGATGTGCTCAACGAGTCCCTGGCCCGGGCGCACGCGGGCCTGGACCCGATCCTGCCCGATGATGTGGAATGGCTGGCCTTCCAATGTGCGATGCAATACCTGCCGGAGTCGGCGCACCTGATGATCAACGAAACGGTCGGGGCGGCGTGGTATCGAAAACACCGCGCCGACTACAACAAGCAGATCGACGCCATGCGAAAGCGCGGAGCGAAGATCGACGGCGTCGGGTTGCAGTGGCATCTGTTCGGCGATGAAGCGATCCACCGCGTGCTGGCCGGCGAGCACCTGACCCCCGGCGGAATGTTCGAAGCGCTCGACGAATATCTCCAGCATGATCTGCCCGTGCACATCAGCGAGATCACGCTGCCGGCGTTCGACGATGGCGACGAGGCCAGGCAGTTGCAGGCCCGCATGGTCCGCGACATGTATCGGCTCTGGTTCAGCCATCCGGCGGTGCATGCGATCACCTGGTGGAACCTGCCCGACGGCGGCGCGGTCCCCGGCGAAGATCACCTCAAATCCGGCATGATCGACGAGCAGCTCGACCCCAAACCGGTGTACGAGATGATGGACGAATTGCTTCACCACGAATGGCGCACGAACACGACCGTGGAAACCGACGCCGACGGCTCGGCTGGCTTCCGGGGGTTCGCCGGGACGTATGACCTGAAGGTGGACGGCCGGGCGCAGACCGTGCACGTTCACGAGGGTCAGGCCAACGAGATAGCCGTGAACGTGAAAGCATGACGAACCACATGGAAAAGCCCTACCCCATTCATCGCGGGATGACGTTCGGGTTTTACGCCCGCAACGGGTACTTCGGCAGCGCCGCGGCGCGCGAGCAGGTCACGAAGATGGCGGGACTGAACATCGACCGGGTCTGCGTCGTGGCGACGGTGTTGCAGGAAACCTACGCCAGCGGCCGACAATTCCGTGACTTCGAGGTCACGCCGGCTGACGATGAGCTGCGCGAGATCATCGACTGCATCCACGAGCACGGCATGAAGGTGCAGCTTCGCCCGATGCTCGAATGCTGGGACGGAACGCAACGCATCCACGTCACGTTCCCCGCGGACGGCCAGATCATGCCCGGCAAACCGATCACCCATGCCTCCCGCTGGTTTGAGAGCATGACCCGGCGGACGTTGCACTATGCCCGGCTGGCGACGCGGGCCGGTTGTGAAGCGTACGGGCTGGACAGCGAGATCGACCTGATCGTGGGTATGAACGACCGATGGAAGGAAGTTGTTGCCGCGGCGCGGAGCGTGTTCGACGGTCATCTGACCTCCAGCCACACCGGCCGGGCCGACTTCAACAAGCAACTGGCCAACGACGACCACTGGTGGTTTGACCTCGACTCGCTGGGCACGAGTTTTTATCACCCGGTGTCGGAGAAGGCCGGCGCGACGCTGGATGAGATGGCGACTAACCTGCAGCCCCAATTGGAACATCACCGCAACATCGCGGCGATGTATGGCCAGCCTTACTACTTCGGCGAGGTCGGGTGTTGTGCGACGGCCGGCGCGACACGCAAGCCGCACGGCTGGGACAATCCCGGCGGATATGATGGCAACGAGCAGGCGCAGTTTCTCGAAGCGGTGCTGCGGACGTTCTGGGACGAACCCTGGTGGATGGGGATGTACTGGTGGAAGTGGGACGAGCAGAACGATCGGCCGCAGTTCCGTGACGACCCGGCGGGCGATAAAGGCTTTACGATTGACGGCAAACCCGCAGCGGATGTGATGAAACAGTGGTACGCCAGGAGTGATCGGCGATGAGCACGGGTAAGCGATTCGATTTGTCGGGCAGGACGGCGTTGGTGACCGGATCGAGCCGGGGGATCGGCGCGGCGTTGGCGGTGGGCCTGGCGGAGGCGGGGGCGGATGTGATCGTGCATTACGCCGGCAACGCCGACGCCGCGGAGACAGTCGCCCGGCGTGTGCGCGACCTGGGCCGGCAGGCGATGACGGCCAAGGCCGACCTGATCCAGCCGGACGCGCCGCGAAAGCTCGTCGACGCGATCGGCGACTTCGGCCCGATCGATGTGCTGGTGCACAACGCCTCGGTCTACGAGCCGACGCCGCTGGCGGACC
>CAYYPN010000086.1:0-1036 GCA_964473545.1 uncultured Planctomycetaceae bacterium | reverse complement strand
GCACAACGCGAGCATTCAGTTCCGCAAGGCGTGGAACGAAATCACCGCTGAGGAATTCGATCAGCAGATGCACATCAACCTGCGAGCGGTGCTGGAGCTGACGCAGCTTATCGCGCCGGGCATGGTCGAGCGCGGCTGGGGCCGCATCGTCAACATCGGCAGCGTGCAGCAGCTCAAGCCCAGCCGCGAGATGGCGGTGTATGCCGCGAGCAAGTCGGCGCTGGACAACCTGACGATCAACCTCGCCGGGCAACTGGCCAAGTCCGGCGTGACGGTGAACAACCTCGCGCCCGGCGTGATCAACACCGATCGCAACCAGGACGTGCTCAGCGACCCGGAACAGTATCAACGTGTGTCGAAATGGGTGCCGGCCGGACGCATCGGCCAACCCGACGATTGCGTCGGCGCGGCGTTGCTGCTGTGCACCGAAGCCGGCAGCTACATCACCGGCCAAACCCTCTACGTCGACGGCGGGTTGACGTTATAGCCCCGCCCCCGGTCCCCGGAAATCTGGAGTCAAACCATGTCGGACAAGATGAACACGGACAAGCTCACCCGGATGCGCGACAGCGTCGAACAGGTCGAGCTTTCGATCCCGGAGGCGGAGCTTTGCACGCGGTTCGAGAAGCTTTACACCGGGGCGGTCAACGACGTGTTGCGGGAGATGTGTCTGCCGTACCAGGCCCTGCCGCCGGAGATCGCGCCGCTGCGCGACGAGATGGTGGTGTGCGGGCCGGCGTTCACGGTCAAGGCCGTCAAGGACCCGACGCTCGGCGGTGAGCTGGAGCTGCGCGTGCACATGCTCGACGCCCTGCAACCCGGTCACATCGTGGTGTGGAACGCCAACGGCGAGGACCTGGCCTCGCACTGGGGCGGGGTCATGACGCGCGCCAGCCTCAAGCGCGGTTGCCGCGGCGCGATCGTCGACGGCGGCATCCGAGACACCCGCGACATCCTCCAGCAGAAGTTTCCCATCTGGTACCGAACGCCATCAACATAAGCGGTAAGTGCTTCTTGGGCGAGTGAGATAGGTGTA